>SICS01000021.1 GCA_009691305.1 Candidatus Peribacteria bacterium
ACGGAGTGATCATGCTCACATCGATGCATAACCCCGCCCGGTGGCGGGGTTTTTATTGAGAATCGACGAAATGCTGGCTTGCAAGCCCAAGAGAAACCAGTAAACTGCGCGCACTCCACTCCCAACCGATCACAGCGGTCCTGACCGCGTCGCGCGGACACCCTGAGCCTGTCGAAGGGTGCCCACGACCCGCTTCCTCCGCACCGGTGAAATGACGTTGAGAGGTAGAATAAGGATTCTCATAATCGGTTTCTGACCTTGTTCTCGTTTCGATTGTTAGATGGTTAGATGGTTATGTGCCATCAACCAACCATCTCACCATCTTCCATCCCCTCTTCCTCAATACCCCCATGCTCCCTTCTGAGAAACAGCTCCTCGAATCCGTCTGCCACTTCGGCCACCGCAAAGAAAAGTGGAACCCCAAGATGGCTCCGTACCTGTATGGCGTCCGTCGCGGCATCCACATCTTCGACCTCACCAAGACGTCGCAGAGCCTCAAGAAGGTCTGCGAGCACATGAAGAAATTCCAGATGGAAGGAAAGACGATCCTCTTCATCTCCACCAAGCAGCAGAGCATCCCGATGCTCGAGAGCATCGCGCGCAAACTGAGCCAGCCGATGGTCACGAAAAAATGGATCCCAGGCCTGCTCACCAACTGGAGCACAATCAAGCGCCGGCTCAAGTACTATCTGGACCTGCAGCGCTCGTTCCAGACCGGGGAGATCGAGAAGTACACAAAGAAGGAGCAGACCAGCCTCCGCAAGAAGCTTGCAAAGCTCGACACCGCCCTCGCAGGCGTTTCCAAGATGACCGGGTTACCGGACGCCGTGTTCGTGGTGGACGCCATCCTCGACCGCGTTGCGGTCCTGGAGGCGGCCAAGCTCAAGATCCCCCTCTTCGGCATCTGCGATTCCAACGCCGACCCCGATTGCTTTACCGCCTTCATCCCGGCAAATGACGATGCGGTAAAATCCCTCTCGCTCATCCTCTCGACCATCGAGAACGAATTGCTCGATGCGTCGTCCAAGAAAGCGCCCGTCGACGAAGAGCTCGTCGCCGCATAACCTCGACATTTTCCATTATCCATTTTCCATTTCCCGTTATGTCCCCCGAGATCACCGCAGCCGCCGTCCAACAACTCCGCGCCCGCACGGGCGTGGGCATCGTCGCCGTCAAACAGGCGCTCGATGACGCTGCAGGCGACGAGGAGAAGGCCATTGAGCTGCTCCGCAAGCGCGGGCTCTCCCAAGCCGTCAAAAAAGCTGACCGCGAGCAGTCCGAAGGCGCGATCTTCATCGCGGAAGCCGCGGGCAAGGCTGCGCTCGTCGTACTGAAATGTGAGACCGATTTCGTGGGACGAAATGAAGCATTCGTCGCGTTGGGACAGGAACTCGCCGAGAGCCTGGCGAAGAACGGCGCGGCAGGGGTGAAAACCCTGGCCGATGCGAAGTTGCCGGAAGCGGTGCAGAAGCTGGGCGAGAACATCACGCTGGGCGAGACGTTGGAAGTGGGCGCCCCCATCGTGGCGAGCTACGTCCACAGCAACCGCAAGATCGGCGTGATCATCGGCGTCAGCGCGGGTGACGTGGCCAAGGCGAAAGATATCGCCATGCACGCCGCCGCCATGAACCCGACGTATGTCCACGTGGATGACGTCCCGGCCGAAGCTATCGCCAAGGAGCAGGAGATCTGGAAGGAACAGATGAAGGGTGAAAAGAAGCCGCCGGAGATCCTCGAGAAGATCATGCTCGGCAAAGAGCGCAAGTTCCGCGAGGAGAACGCGCTCACCAAGCAGCCCTTTGTGAAGGACACGTCCGTGACGGTCGAGAAGTACCTGGGTGACTCCAAGATCGTCGCGTATCACCGGATTGTTATCTGAAGGATCGTAGCTTCGTGGCTTCGTTACTTCGTCGATCGGATATGACGTTGTTCAAGAATACGAAGTTACGAAGTAACGAGCGCGTTCGAGTCACCATTTATGCCACGGCATCTCGATCTGGTCGAGAGGCACATCATCAACGGAAAGGCCTTTCTTCGGGCGAAAGAGCTTGGCAATGCGCTGTCGCTGATAGTAGGCAGCGAACAGCACCAGCGTGCTGAGGACGCCGATCGCGGAGGCCACGGCCATCCCACCACTGACGAGACTTGACGGAGACCCTACCGTCGATACGGGCGTATTTGCCGATGAGGAAGACCCGACTTCCGTGGTGGCACCAAGCGTGCACAGTGCGCTGCAATCCACTCCACCATCGCACCGCTCGGCAGAGTCTGTGACATTGTCACCGCAATACGGCAACTTGCACGACCTGCGACAGGCGTTGGGCGCGGTATCCGAGTTGCGGGAGCCCCAGTCGCACTCTTCGGCAGCCTGGACGATGCCATCGCCGCACGAACCGAACTTGCAGTCATTCGTGCAGACATCGGTATCGTTGCGGTTCCCGTCGTCACATACTTCTCCGGTATCCGTTGCGCCGTCACTGCACGATGCGAGCCTGCAGTTGGTTCGGCACGCATTGGCAGTGGAATCGGAATTCCGGTCACCAAGGTCACACTGTTCGTTGGCATCAGTCACAGAATCGCCGCAGTGGGACACGCTGCAATCCGTACGGCAGGCGTTCTGCTGCGTGTCGGAGTTCTTGCTGCCGGCGTCGCATTCCTCACCGGTCTGTTTGACTGCGTCCCCGCAGCGGGCGAACGTGCAGGAATTCGAGCAGGCGTCGGAGCTGTCGCGGTTGCCGTCGTCGCACTCTTCCGCGCCTTCCATGACGCCGTTCCCGCATTGAGCGACGGTCGGGACGGGAGGGAGGGGAGGGGCGGCGGACGAACTGGCGGTGATCTTGGTCCCGCTCTCTGTGCATTGCTCGACGTAGGTGAGCGAGCATCCGCCACTGCACTTTCCAGCGGCAGTGCACAACGGAGGCTGGCAGTACCAGCCGCACTGGGGGTTACCGGTGAAGATCACCTGCGTCGTCAAATTCCCACTCTTGTCATTCACGTAGACCTCCCGCGTTTCCGGTTCGCATTCCTCGCCAATGTCCTTGGAAATCGCGCCGTCACCGCAGAAGAGAAACCGACAGTCGAGGCCGCAGTCGGTTTTTCCGTTGAAGCGTCCCTTGTCGCACTCTTCCCCGGGGTCGAGGATGGCATTCCCACACGCGTTGGGCCCCGACGACGAGGACAAACTCTGCGTGGGCCGCGTGGGACACCCCGGATACCCGTACGGTAATCCGACACAGTCCAGCGCGGACGCGCCATGGGTCCAAAGGGTGAATGCCAGGGCCAGCAAGAGGGTCATGAACCCTGTTGCGGGAACGGTTGAACGATGTTTCATAAAATCCAATTAGTATAGCAGAAATCACCCTGTACTTCCAGCTCAGAATCGTGTAGAATGTGTCTCACACACATGAAAAACATCGATATCCTCATTGCTGAAGACGATGCGGTTCTGCGCAGCCTCTATGAAAAGAAATTCACCCTGGAGGGCTTTACGGTGCGTGCCGTCACGGACGGGGAGGAGACCATACGCGTGATCAAGGAAAAGAAGCTGGATTTGCTCCTCCTGGATATCCATATGCCGAAAGTGGACGGATTCCAGGTGCTCAAGGAATTCCCGCCCAAGGACCGCGGCTTTCCCGTGATCATGCTGACGAACTTCGACCAGGCCGAGTTCAAGCTGCGCTCGCTGGAACTGGGCGCGAACGATTACTTCGTCAAGAAGGACATGACCATGCGGACGCTGGTGGACATGGTGAAGAAACTATTGAAATTGTGAGCGCACCCTTCCACGGGTGCGTGATGACGCGGCCATGGAAGGCCGCGCTTTATAATTGCAGCCACGTCAACCATTTCCAGAGCCACCGGAACCGCGGCGGACGCGAGACCGGAGTGCTTCGCAGGATGTCCTGGCGGAGGATATCGCGAAGCTTGTGCACCGCGTTGAGGTGACGCCCCTGGAGGAGGACGTTTACTTCGCCCATCTCGTCGAGCGACGAGGTCATGAGGTTCGCCGACCCCACGAACGCTCGCTCGCGGTCCACGAGGATGATTTTTGCGTGCATCATTTTCGGATACAGGAATACGGCAAGGTTCTTGCGGTCGCCCTCGGTGAGTATCCGCGAGACCGACTGCATATTCGCGTAGTGATGGAAGTCGGTTTCGGTCGGGAGGATGAGGACGACACTGATGCCGTCGTGGCTGCGGCGGATGAGCAGATCCAGGGCTGCCTGGTCCGAGAGGTAGCAGTGTTCCACGACGATTGACCGTTTGGCGCTTCTGAGCAGATCCATGACGGCAGGCCGGATTTCCTTGCTGTGGTGGGAATTCATGACGAGCCGTGTCTGGCTGTCTGCGCCGGAGAATTCGCCATTTGTGAGGTAGTGCTCCACGAAGTGTCGCCCGCGGAGTTCCACCATGTAGTCGTGCCAATCGTGGTGGTACTCGTCGGCGATGTTCATGCCAGTCAGGAGAAAAATGCGCTCGTCAATGATGAAGACTTTGGCGTGATCGTTGTTCGTCTCGTAGAGGATGCGGATGTTGGGGTGGTTCCAGAACCTCTTCCACATGCCGTCCCCCCCGTCCTTCGTCCCGAGGAAATCGCGGTGTAATTCGAACAGGTCGCCGACGGCTTCCTTGCTGATCTGCACGTGGACGCCCCGGTCGGCGACCTCCACGAGGAGCGCCGCCATCTCGCGGCCGAGCACATCGTCCTTCCAGATGAACATCTGGATCAGAACCGTGTGCTTCGCGCGCCGGATGAGCTTCTTGATGCGAGGAAACGCCTCCTGATCCACCCAGAGCCGTGAGGTTGGAAACCGGCTGATGCCCGTGATCGGCCGCGGGGACCGGAGCATCACCTGCACGCGCATCTTGTAGAACAGCCGCCAGCCGTGCACGCGCCGCTGCCCCCGCTTGCCAAACACGTACTGGAGCCCTCCGCGCAATGCAGACCGCAATGCGCGCCGGGAGAGGAATGACGAGAAAGACGTCAACATAGGTGGTACAATGATGATTATAGGTGATGTCCCCTCTCCCCGCGGGAGAGGGTGGTCAGCCTAGGCTGACCGGGTGAGGGGCCGGGTGAGAGGGAAACGGATCGCAGAAACTCTAACCCTCACGCGTTTCTTCTGCTATAATGCTACGATACGGCATAGTATTCCATGTTGAACGCCATTCAGTTCATCGGCGCACTGCTCCTCCTCGTCGGAGGGATCGTTGGCACGTTCGCGTTCCTGCGCTACAGAGCCGACCTCCGGCGGGAACGAGAACTGGTATTCCTGCAGATCCAGATGCCAAAGAAGGAGAGCAAGGAGGACAAAGAAGTGCAGTCCGAGCAGTTTACCGTGGGAACGGACTTCCGCGAAGTGCTCGGCCTCACCGACCACCTCTTCCAGTCGCTCAGCAGCATGTACAACCATAAGATGGACCGCTTCGTGGACGGGCAACCGTTCATTTCGGTCGAGTACGCTGCGCTCGCGGGCGAGATCCTGTTCTTCATCGTCTGCCCCCGGCCGCACGCGCATTTGATTGAGAAACAGATCACGTCATTCTACCCCGACGCCATCGTGGACGAAGTGGAGGACTACGACATCTTCACGGAGAAGTCGGTGACAGCGGCGACCATCCTCGTGCCGTCCAAGCATTGGTCGTCGTCGTTCAAGACGTACCAGCAGCTGAAGACCGACCCGCTCAACAGCGTCACGAACGCGTTCTCGAAACTGAAAGTGGAGGAAGGGGCGGCAGTGCAATTTGTCCTGCGCCCAGTGAAGCAGGGATGGCAGCACAAAGTGGAGCGCGAGGCCCAGCGGCTCATCAACCCCAAGAAATCGCACGGCTCCAGCTGGTGGAACCCCATCGGATGGGCAAGCGCAGTCTTCGATATGTTCACGAGCGGCGGAGCACCGGAAATGAAGGACGACCAGTCCACGGGTGAGCGCGTGTCGCAGATGACGGAGGAATACAGCAAGTCGCTGGACGAGAAGGCGAGCAACGCGGGGTTTTACTGTACCGCACGGCTCGTGACCTCGGCCGAGACGCACGGGCGCGCCGAGTCGCTGCTCGAGGGCGTCCACGCCGCATTCAGCCAGTTCAACAGCACCCAGGGCAACCATTTCCATCACCCGCGCCTCATCTTGCCCAATCCCGTCGTCTCGGGGTTCATCCGCCGTTCGCCCCGCCGCACCGTGATGCAGGCGCTGCGCTTCCGCAAAATGCTGCTTGGCACAGGTGAAATCACCAGTTTCTGGCACCTGCCGAACATCAAGTACAACAAGGTCGAGACGATCAAATGGCAGAACTTCAAGGTCGCCCCGGCACCCAAGAACGTACCGGATGACGGGCTGTACCTGGGCACAAACACGTACCGCGGCGAGAAGCGGAAGGTCTTCATCAAGAACGAGGACCGGTTCCGCCACTTCTACATCATCGGGCAGACTGGTACAGGAAAATCGTCGTTCATTGTAAACATGGCGCGGCAGGACTTCGCGCAGGGTCGCGGCCTCTGCATCATCGACCCGCACGGGTCATTGATCGAAGACGTGCTGCCCTACATCCCCCGCTCGCGTGCCGACGACGTGATCTACTTCAACCCGGCCGACACCGAGCGACCGCTCGGCTTGAACCTGCTCGAGGGCAAGACGCCCGAGGAGCGCGACCTCATCGCGCTCGACGCGATGAACATGATGGTGAAAATGTTCGGCGAAGAGATCTTCGGCCCCCGCATCCAGGACTACTTCCGCAACGGGTGTTTGACCCTGATGGAAGACGAGGAGGAAGGTGGCGCGATCACCGACCTCGTGCGCCTCTTCACCGACGACGAGTGGATGAAGTACAAGGTGACCAAAGTGAAGAACCCCATCGTTCGCTCGTTCTGGGAGAAGCAGATGGCCGCCACAGGACAGCGCGAGAAGCAGGAGATGATCCCCTACTTCGCCGCCAAGTTCGGGCAGTTCACGACCAACACGCTCATCCGCAACATCGTCGGCCAGACGAAGAGCGCATTCGACATCAGCGACGTGATGAACTCCGGGAAGATCCTGCTGATGAACCTCTCCAAAGGTCTCATCGGCGACATCAACTCGACGCTGCTCGGCTTGATCGTCGTGAACAAGATCCAGGTGGCCGCCATGCGCCGCCAGCGCGAGGACAAGGCCGGCCGCAAGGACTTCTTCCTCTACATCGACGAATTCCAGAACTTCGTGACGCCCTCGATCGAATCGATCCTCTCCGAAGCCCGCAAGTACCGCCTCGGCCTGATCCTGGCCCACCAGTACATCGACCAGCTGGAGAAGGAGAGCAAGCTCAGTGGCGCAGTGAGCCTGAAAGGCGCGATCTTCGGCAACGTCGGCTCCATGATGTTCTACAAGATCGGTCCGCAGGACGCCGAAGTCGCCGCCAAGGAAATGGCACCGGTCTTCAGCGAGCAGGACCTGGTGAACATGGACGCCTTCAAAGGCGGCATGAAGCTGTGCATCGACGGCCAGCCCTCGCGCCCATTCAGCATCGAAGTCCCCAAGCACTGGCTCGACAAAGACTACGTGCCCGACAAGCAGGCGGGGGAGGCGTTCAAACAATTGAGCCGACTGAAGTACGGACGGGCGAAAGAATTTGTGGATCGGGAGATTATCCGGAGGATTGGGATGTAAAAAAATTAATAATGAAAAATGAAAAGTGAAAAATTATTTCTGCTTTGATGTTTTTATTATTGCCACAAGCAAGCGAATGATTTCTTCTAGATCCAAGAGCAACCTTTCTGCTTCTTGGATTTCGAGCACTTTGCTATCTCGAAGAAGCCTCAACCAATATCGTGTCTCATAGGCCTCCTTCGCAGATATGTGCAACTTACTGATGAAGTCTTTCCTTGATTGGGCAAGCTGCGCTTCTTGCACATTCGCACCGATGCTCGTGCCGGATTTCAATAATTGCTTGGCAAGCACATATTCGCGCTGTTGCTGGAGTTTTCTACAGACATCGATGATTCTGAGGGCAAAGCGATAGCTTTTGTCCTGTAGGGGGCGTGGGTTCATGTTGGTATTTTCCCAATGCACAGGCAGAAGTCATCCCGAGAAAAATTTTTCATTTTTAACTTTTCATTTTTCACTGATCTGTAAGCCAAAAACGGATGTTCCACAGGGGTGTGGAACAGACGCTACTCAGCGCACTGCCACCGTCTCCACCGGACTCGCCCGGATGATGAGACGCTGCTTAATCGAATTCGGCGGCCAACACGTATAGAGGATCAGCTCTTCACCCTGCCCCGTGAAGGGGGTCGCATCCTTGGGGGAGATCGTCTGTTGCCCCGTGACCGAGTATACGTAGAGCGTGCCGTTGTAGGTGACGTAGACGGCGTCGCCGGGCCTGAGGCGATTCACCTGGCGGAAGATCTTCGTGTACTTGGAGACGTCCCACGAATAGCCGCTCGAGTGGCCGTAGACCATAATCTTGCCGCCACGGCCCGGATAGCTGAACAGGTGGCCGACGCCGTGCTGCAACGGAGCAAGGAGCCCATCACTGGTCTGCGCGTCCTGGGGGTGGATGACTGCGAGATCCTTGATGCCGAGCGACGGGATGGAGATGGCGAAGTTCTGTGCGGAGGCATACTGGCGGGCATCGACGGGTGCAGACGGTTGCACCTGCTGTGTAGCAGCGGCAGCGATCGCGATCCCGGGGGAGTAGACGGGGGCGGGAGGCCTGTGATCGATGAAAGCGACAAGATGGTCACGCTCGACGACGGACATCCGGTAGACCATGTCGTAGAACTGCCCGCGGGTGAGCAATTGCCCGAGCATCACGGACCGCGGACGCGCGACGACATTCTTCGCGAGTGCGGCGCGCACGAACGGCGCGAACCATTCGGTATCCGATTCGATGTAGACCGTGCGCTCACGGAAGGCACGCATCAACAGCGTAATCCCCTCTTCGACCGGCACCGGTTCATTGGGGCGCAGCGTGCGGTCGGGGAAACCGGTCGTCACGAGGCCGGTGAACGCGGCCTGCGCGTACGGCGCGTACCATTCGGACGGCTCGACATCCAGGAAGAGCGGCAATTTCGAGAGGCGGATGCGCGCATTCTCCACGCGAGCGCGGGTGTCGGGGCGGGCATCGAGCAAGACCCTGAGGAGTTCTGCGCGCGAAATCACCTCGGGTGCATTGGAAGAATTGCTGCTGTCGATCGCACCCGCATCGGCGAGGAACCGGTAGGCATCATCGTACGACCCGGCCGCGGTCGTCACCGGCAGAAAGCCGGTCGAAAACAGGACGAGGACGCCGAGACTGAGCAGGTGGTATCGCATGAAAGGGTAACCATTTTAATCATATTTATCAGATTTGTCAATCTGCACATTTTGCGCAATACTAGGCGCATATGCCGTTACGGATCGGAATTGTCGGGTTACCAAATGTGGGCAAGTCCACCCTCTTCAACGCGCTCACGCGCAGCAAGGGGGCGCAGGCGGCCAACTATCCGTTCTGCACCATCGACCCGAACGTCGGCATCGTCGAAGTGCCCGATGAGCGGCTGAAAGTCCTCGCCGGACTCGTGAAGCCGAAGAAGGTGATCCCCGCAGCAGTCGAGTTCGTCGATATCGCCGGCCTCGTGAAAGGTGCGAGTGCGGGTGAGGGTCTCGGCAATAAATTTTTGAGCCACATCCGCGAGGTCGATGCGATCTGCCATGTCGTCCGCGTCTTTGAAGGTGGTGACGTGATCCACGTGGAAGGCACGGTAGATCCCAAGCGCGACCGCGAGACCATTGATACCGAACTCGCCCTCGCGGACCTCGATACGATCAAAAAGCGCATCGATCGCGTCCAGGGCGGTGCGCGTACGGGCAACAAGGAGGCGAAACTCGAGCTGGCCGTCGCGGAGAAGATCAAGGCCGCACTGGAACAAGGAAAGCCCGCCTCGTCACTCACGTTCGATAAGGATGAGCGCGTGCTCGCAGACCAGATGCAGCTGATGTCCCTCAAGCCCGTGATCTTCGCCGCCAACGCGTCGGAGGAACAGATGAGGAATTTGACGCCCGATGAGGCACGGCGCCGGCTCATGTTACGCCCCCCCTCTCCCCCGCAGGGGGGAGGGGGACGGGGGGTGGGGGTTGATGATGCCGGGGACGAGCTCGTCATCATCTCCGCCAAGATCGAGGAAGACCTGCAGGAGCTGACGCCCGAGGAAGCCGCGACATTCCTCAAGGATCTCGGCGTCGATTCATCCGGCCTCGACCGCCTGATCCGCGCGGCGTACCACCGCCTCGGCTACGCGACGTACTTTACCGCGGGGCCCGAGGAAGTCCGCGCGTGGACGATCCACCAGGGCTACACGGCACCCCAGGCTGCGGGCGTCATCCACACGGATTTTGAGCGGGGGTTCATCTGTGCCGAGACGATTGCGTACAACGATTTTGTTCAGGCTGGATCTGAACTGAAAGCCAAAGAAGCGGGAAAGATGCGTCAGGAAGGGAAGACGTACGTCGTCCACGATGGGGACGTGATGCACTTTCGGTTTAACGTATGACGTTCATCGCCCGCGAAGAACCGTTCACCTGCGGACATTGTGGAGCCTCGGTCACTCCCCTCCTCCGTGGCACCTACAGGAACCACTGCCCACAGTGCCTGTGGAGTAAGCATGTTGATGATGCGGGACCGGGCGACCGCGCCTCACTCTGCGGCGGAATGATGGAGCCGGTCGCGCTTGACCAGACCGGGAAGAAGGGGTGGATGGTCATTCATCAATGTGAGAAGTGCGGCAAAAAAATTCCGAACAAGCTTGCGGAGGATGACGACTGGGAATCAGCCTGTCACCCCGAGTAGTCCGCCGGTGGCGGACGTATCGAGGGGTTGCAATCCTAGGAGACACCAGTACGATTGGCACCAATGCATGCGCCGCCGCATGCGAGTGTTCTACCGGATCCCCATGCGCCACGCCCTGCTGCTGCTCTCCTTCGTTGGCATCCTGATGTTGACGGCATGCAACAGCGGATTGGAAGTGAAGAACGGAAGCGGCAAAGGGATCGGCAAAATCATGGTCGAAGGCGCGCGCGAGGCGACGTACCAAAACATGTACGGCGACGTCCGCGGGAAGGTGCGCGGCAATATCGTGCGTGATGACAGCGGCAAGAATCTCGGCACCATCGCGGAACAGGACGGCAATGTCGTGCTACTCGATGCGAAAGAGAATCCGCTCGGCAGCTTGGCGGAAGGGAAGAAATGCTACGGCAAGGGGCAGGATCTTCTGGGCACCGTTCCCGACGAGCTCGATACATCAGTTGCTGGAGGAGCATGCCTCGTCTATTTCCTGCAGTAATGGTTCGTGCTGAGGAGCCACGAAGGATGCACTCTCTTCAGCTGCACCCACTCGTCGCCCCGCCCTTCGAGAAACTCAGGGCGGCGCCGTTTGTTAACTACAACCAGAGGTGGCGCCGCAATCGAGACAGACTTCACAGCTGCCATTGCGCTTCAGCTTGAAGCTCCCGCAGCCTCCACACATGGAGCCCGTGTAACCCTGGAGCTTGGCGTTGCTGATCTTGTCGGTGCTGTGTTCGACGTCGCTGACAGCCTGCGTCATATCGCTCTGGGCCTTCTCTTCGGCGACCGAGGAGAAATCCATCGCGACCGGAGACTGCCCGCCGAAGCCCGGCGCATCCGGGCGAAGGTGGGACCCTTCGTCGACCACCTGCAGGCGCATCGCGAAGGCCTCCTTGCTCTTGCTGCCCACAGAGTACGCCTTGTCGACCAGTTCGCCGTTGTGAAACTTCTTGGCGCGCTCCTTGGCGAGGAACTTGAGAGCCAGCCAGCGGCCGAGGTAATCCATGACGCTGCGGACAATCGGGATCTCCTTGTTGGCCGTCATGCCCATCGGCTCGAAGCGCGTGCCCACGAGCTTCTCGCAGAGGCTTTCGAGCGGCACGCCGTACTGGAAGTTCATGCTGAGGCTGATCGCGAGTGTGTCCATGACACCGCTGAGAGTGGAGCCTTCCTTGCTCATCTTGATGAAGATTTCGCCGGGTGCGCCGTCCTCGTACATACCCACGTGGATGTAGCCCTCGTGTCCGGCGATGCTGAACTTGTGGGCGATCGCCAAGCGCTCATCGGGCAGCTTGCGGCGACGCGGCACTTCCTTGATGACGATCTTCTCGACGGTTTTGACCTTATCGGTACCCGCCTCCTTTTTGGTATCCGATTTGTTGCTCAGTACCTGGCTCATCTTGGAACCGTCGCGGTAGAGCGCGTTCGCCTTGATCCCGAGCTTCCAGCTGAGGAGGTACGCGTTCTTGCAGTCTTCGACGGTAGCCTCATTGGGCAGGTTGATCGTCTTGCTGATCGCCCCGCTGATGAAGGACTGACTGACGGCCATCATGCGGATATGACCCTCGGCACTGATGAAGCGCTTGCCGATCTTGCCGCACTTGTTGGCGCAATCGAACACGGGCAGGTGCTCGTCCTTGAGCAACGGTGCGCCCTCCACAGTCATGTGGCCGCAGATGACGACGTTCGCTTCCTCAATCTGCTCGGGCGTGAACCCGAGCGCGCGCAGGAGGTTGAAATTGATGTCGGACGTCTGCTCGGCCGTGAATCCGAGGCGCTCCATCGTCTTGTCACCGAGCGTCCACTTGTTAAACGCAAAGGAAATGTCGAACACTTGCGGCAAGTTCTTTTCGACGGCGGCGATGTCTTCGTCGGTGAAGCCTTTCTGCTTCAGGCTCGCGCGGTTGACGTTCGGGGCGCCTTCCAAGCTGAGCGTCCCCATGATAAAGCGCATCAGGTCCCTGAGCTCGGCGTCGCTGTAGCCGAGTGCCTTGAGTGCGGGGAGTACGGACTGGTTGGCGATCTTCATGTAGCCGCCGCCCGCGAGCTTCTTGAACTTCACGAGTGCGAAATCGGGTTCCACACCGGTGGTATCGCAGTCCATGAGCAATCCGATCGTGCCCGTGGGCGCAATGACGGTCGTCTGCGCGTTGCGGTACCCGTACTTTTCCCCCTTCGCCAGCGCGCGGTCCCACGCCTCCTTGGCAGCGTGCAACAGGTCGGCAGGACAGTCATCGGGCTGGATCCCGACGGGGAGCACATGGAGGCTTTCGTACTCGCGTGCCGGGGCGTTGTAGGCCGCACGGCGGTGGTTGCGTATCACGCGGAGCATGTGTTCGCGGTTGTTGTCGTGGCCAGGGAATACGCCCAGGAACTGCGCCATATCAGCCGAGGTCGCGTAGCTCTCGCCGGTCAGGATCGCCGTGATCGCGCCGCAGATGGCGCGGCCTTTGGGCGAATCGTACGGAATACCCATCTGCATCAGCATCGCGCCCAAGTTGGCGTAGCCGAGGCCGAGCGTGCGGAACTTGAAGCTGAGCTCGGCGATCTCCTTGCTCGGGAACTGCGCCATAAGCACGGAGATTTCCAGAACGACCGTCCAGAGATGGACGGCGTGGATGAAGCGCTCGATGTCGAACGTGCCCCCTGAACCTGACGAAGGGTCTTGGCTGTAGAAGCGGAGGAGGTTAATGGATGCGAGGTTGCAGGCCGTGTTATCGAGGAACATGTACTCGCTGCACGGGTTGCTGGCGTTGATGCGGCCGTCTGCGGGGCAGGTGTGCCAGTCGTTGATCGTCGTGTCGTACTGGACGCCGGGATCGGCGCAGGACCACGCGGCGTAGCTGATCTGGTCCCAGAGATCCCTGGCCTTGATCGTCTTCTTGGGGACGGCAGGGCGGCCTTCGGCGGCGGCCTTCCGGAGTTCTGTGCGCCACGTCAGCTGCCAGTCACCGTCCTTTTCGAGCGCCTCGAAGAACGTGTGCGGCACGCGGATGGAGTTGTTCGAGTTCTGTCCGGAGACGGTCAGGTAGGCTTCGCCGTTGAAATCGGTGTCGTACCCGGCAGCGGCCATTGCGGCGACCTTCTTCTCCTCTTTGACCTTCCAGTTGATGAATTCTTCGATGTCCGGATGGTCGAGGTCCAAGCAGACCATCTTGGCCGCCCGGCGCGTGGTGCCGCCCGATTTGATGGCGCCCGCAGCGCGGTCGCCGATCTTCAGGAAGCTCATGAGGCCCGAACTCTTCCCGCCACCGGAGAGCGGCTCCCCTGCCCCGCGCAGCTTGCTGAAGTTCGTCCCCGTCCCGGAGCCGAACTTGAAAAGGCGCGCCTCGCGGACCCATAGGTCCATGATGCCGCCCTCGTTGACCATGTCGTCGGCGACGGACTGGATGAAGCAGGCGTGCGGCTGGGGGTGCGTGTAGGCGTCGGCACTGCGCTTCACTTCACCAGTCTCGGGCTCACAGTAGTAGTGGCCCTGGGCGGGTCCGGTGATGCCGTAGGCGGTGTGCAAGCCCGTGTTGAACCACTGGGGGCTGTTAGGCGCGGCCATCTGGTGGACGAGCATGTAGCTCAGCTCATCCTCGAACGCCTGGGCGTCCTGTTTGGTCTCGAAGTAACCGTGCGTCTCGCCCCAGAAGCGCCAGCAGCCGGCCAGGCGCCGGATGACCTGTTTGACGCTGCGCTCGGGTCCCGTGATCACCTCCCCCTTTTCATCCTTCATGATGCTGCCATCGGTGTCGTACTGCGGGACCCCGGCCTTGCGGAAGTACTTGCTGACGACGATGTCGGTTGCCACCTGCGTCCAGTCAGCCGGAATTTCGGCACCTTGCATCTCGAAGACGACGGAACCGTCGGTGTTCGCGATGCGGCTCGTGCGCCGTTCGTAGGTGACATGCTCCAAGGGATCGCTGCCAACTGTTGTGAAGACGCGCCGGATGGTGAGCGCCTTGCACTGGCCCACGTCCTTTTTCCCGTGCAAATGCTCGGTTTCCTTCTTCGTTAACCGGGGGATAACCCCCTCTTCACCCAGGCCCTTTGACGACGATTTAGACGCTGCAGAAGAGGGCTGGGGATTCATACGTCATGGGGAGAAAACACTATATATAGGCACTCCGGAGCAACAAGGGTACAAGGTATTGCGACCGGCAGGATGGGTCAAGCACGTGCACAGTCTGCTGTGCGCGCATGCGGATGACCGCTGTCTCATCGCGAAAAGGGAGCCGATGATGCCCCAAAAAAATGTGCAATTGAACACAGTGATTGACCCATTGCAAAGGGAAAACAAAGAATCTCCCTCTTCCACTGGAGTGGGAGAGGGTCGGGGTGAGGGAGTACACTGTGCACGTGAAAATCTTGGTCCTTGTTGCCGGCACCAATGACCCGAGTAACGCCGATTGCCTGGCCGACTATTTCTCCGAAGGGCTGAAATGTGTGGCCGGCACGGAGGTTGAAAAGATCCGCTTGAAGGACCTCTCTATCGAGCATTTCCACCTGGAGCACTACAACGCCGCCACCGACCAGGGGGAGGATTTCCGGAAGATCCAGACGCTCGTGACGGATGCAGACGGCGTCGTGATCGCCACCCCGATCTGGAATTTCAGCATCCCTGCGCACCTCAAGAATCTCATCGACCGCATGGGCAGCTTTGGCCTGGATGCCGAGTCCCACTCGCTCGGCATGTTGAAAGGGAAACCCTTCTACCTCCTCTTCACGGGAGGATCACCAGCCATCGTCTGGACGGGCCTGCAGAAGAAGACCACGAGCCACCTGCCCACCTCCATCGGCTACTTCGGTGGTGCTGTGCTCGGCAGCCACTATGAGGAGAGGTGCACCAGAGGCCGGGGGCAATTCGGGTGCGTCGTGAATACCCGCAAAGGTACGGAGGAGGGCGTCAGCGCAAAGGGTCAGCGATTCGCGATCGTCGTCGAGCAATTCAGCAAGACCGGCCGCCTGCCGCTAAAGCACCGCATCAAGATGGGCATCGTGCGTGTCGGGCAGCAGATCAAGAAGAAGCTGGGGCTGTAAGGGTGATCTCCTCATCCACGAAACCAGCGGACGCAAAGGCCTGCCATGTCTTGGAACCACCTTCGACGAGGATCGAGGTAATTCCGTGATAGTCACCCTTTGGTGTGATGAGACCAGACCAGAGGTCGCCCCAATCGAAGTGATCGCCAGCCAGTCGAATAGGAAAGAGTCTCACACCAGCAGACTCCAACGTGTGAGCCTTTTCAGCATTGGATGACATAGCATCTGCTGCAATACAGATGATCGTACGGTCGCCGATGACTCGAGCACTGACCGGAATCGTACATCTTGGATCAAGAACTATTTTGTAGGGCTGAAAGGAATTTTTCTGATTTTTTGAATCTTCATTGAGCCCTAATGGAAGCCTATTTTCTGACATTTGTTCAAATCTTCTATTCAAGAGAGGATTATCAGAAAAGATGGTGCCGACCCCCACCACAATGGCGTCGTGAGTCGATCGCAGACAGTTGTGTGACCAAGAATCCTGCTCTTTGGATGTGATCTTGAGTTGGGTCCCGTCCTCATTTGATACTCGGTTAGCCCTATCCTTAGCCATTTTTATAGTTATCCAGGGTCTGTCTTTCACCCGCACTGAGCTGAAGCCTTTATTGAAGCGCTCACAGCTGGCTCTCTCGAGTGGACCCGTGACGGTGATGCCTGCTGCTTGGAGAGTCTCTATGCCTTTACCGGAGACTCGAGTGTCTGGATCCACCATTCCATAGACCACATGTTTCACTCCCCTATCGATCAAAATATTTGTACAAGCTGGGGTCATGCCCTGATGGCAGCAGGGTTCCACGTTCACATACAAAACATCATCCGGTTTCACCTCATCGGGGTAGCTCTCGAGCAACATCCTCTCCGCGTGAGCATCCCCGTAGGCTCGGTGATACCCCTCGGCGATCACCGTCTCCCCCCGAACCAGGACGGCACCCACCAAGGCGCCATTGCCGACCCTCCCACGGCCGAGGGAGGCGAGGTCGAGACACCGGTGCATGAAGGCGGGGTTGATCACGGGGAGCATCATAGATGATCGAAAAAGTGGATGTTCTACTGTTTTACCACGGTGCCATATATAAGAGGGGAATTTGGCTTCAAAAAGACCCCATTCCGTTTTACTTCCATTGCTGGAAGCAAAAAGTGGAATGGGGTCGGGTGTGATTAGTCTTCAGTTCCTTTCAAAAGATCTGCGAGAGCTTGGTTCACCCATTTCGACAGCGATTTCGAGGAAAGCAAAAGAATTCTTCAAGAGCCTCACGAATCAACCGCTGCAAGTCTGGAGCAGATTTTTGATATGAAACTCAAACAAATACATGCTGCGCCCGTCACGATGCCTGACTTCACGATAGGGCATCAGGTTGCAGTCCGATCTTTGATGGACACCCCACAGAGTCTCTTGGGCATAGGAATTGCGAGGGTCAACGAAGACACTCCACTGCGGATCCAGCCAGATGACTTCTCCTATTTCTGCGAGAAATACGGAGACTGCCTGCTCGAGCTGATTGCGCTCAGCCATAAGCCAGGAATCCATGACCTTTCGGGCTTCATTGATTCTCATACGTTTCTCCTTTTTTTTTCAAAGACCAATCACACCTTCGCCCAGCCACAAGGCCAGGACACGTCTCTGTGGAACATCCGCAAAAACGCCCTCGGTGAGGAGGAGATGATTTCGGCTTTGATCAGGGCTCTTATTTGTTCACATTTTTAGATCAGCCGACGCCATCCTCTCCTCACGTATTTGGGAGGAATGATGGTGGTGCCGGTGACTCGTCAAAATTCTGATCACGGGGTCATGGTAATGGTCCGAATCCCCCATGTCAATGTATTACTACGCTAATACACTAAATTTCACAAAACATCTTTGTTTGCCATTTTGAAACATTGTCTAATTTTTGATTGGACTTCCCCTGCTTGCTCGTTACTATGCGACCCTTCCAATTTCCCATCTTTTCTATGGAACCCAGCGATAACAATAGACTGGATGAGCCTGTCGTTATGGAAGGCCAAATCCTGCCGGAACCTAAAGAAACTGATGCGGATAAAATTATCCAGAAGATCCGCGAACGCCATGGACTGACGACGTGAGAGAGTGTCGAATGTACTCAGGCCTTTTTCTCCAGATATTTCTGGAGGACCGATGGGGCTGCTACGACTGATTCTTTGTGTGCCTCGTCCTTGGTATGCATCCGGTGATGACGGTGGACGTTCAGGATCTTGCGGTAGCCCCCAGGACCGTTTTCGATGAACTTGGCGACTCGCGTGACGGTTGTGGTGCTTGCGCCCGTCAGGCGGGCAACCTCGCGGTAGCTGAGGCCACGGCTTAGCTGCCGGGCGACTTCCAGACGTTCGCCCCAGGCCTGCAGCTCACTGAGCGTCCCCACATCCCGCAGGAAATTGCTCATGTCCTCCTCAGACTTACACATGAGCATTGCCTGACAAAGTGAACGGAACCACGGCTCCTTGCGGTAGGCATCCTCGGTGAAACGTTTGCGGGTGGGCATACAGGAGACTGTACAGAATTCTCCGGCGGAGAAAATCTTTTCAAGGATACGGGGCATACACTGTATGTCAATGTTTTACCACAGTGATACTTAAACAAGAAAGGGTAGTCAGGATGCAGGCAAAAAGGCAGGTGATCTCACGATGGATGCGAAGCGCTTACTTCCCTCCCGCGCGTGCTGCAATCACTTCATCAGCCTTGTTCTTCGGCACTTTCGCGTAGTGGCTGGGCTCCATCGAGTAGCTGGCACGACCCTGGGTCATGGAGCGCATGTCGGTGGCGTAGCCGAACATTTCGCTGAGCGGCACGTGGGCGCTGACGACCTTGGCCATACCACGATCGGAGGTATCCAGGACGAGACCACGGCGGGCGTTGATGTCGCCCATGATGTCGCCGAAGAAGTTCTCGGGGCAGACGACTTCCACCTTCATGACCGGCTCGAGGATGACAGGGTCGGCCTTTTTTGCGGCGGCTTGGAGTCCGATGGATGCACACATCTTGAATGCGAATTCGTTGGAGTCGACATCGTGGTAGGAACCGTCCGTGAGGGTCACTTTGACGTCCACAACGGGGTAGCCGGCGAGGATGCCGCGGCTCATGCCTTCCTGGAAGCCCTGGTCGCA
The DNA here is from genome assembly GCA_009691305.1 of Candidatus Peribacteria bacterium. Taxonomy (GTDB): domain Bacteria; phylum Patescibacteriota; class Gracilibacteria; order Peribacterales; family Peribacteraceae; genus JABFSS01. The sequence goes on from SICS01000021.1 coordinate 18,943, forward strand.
CGGCTTGATAAATTCGCGCGGGATACGGCCGGAGACGATCTCGTCGACGAATTCGTACCCCTTGCCCGGCTCTTGCGGCTCGAGAGTGAAGACGACGTGACCGTACTGACCGCGGCCACCGGACTGTTTGACGTACTTCTCCTCGTGCTCGATTTTCTTTTGGATGGTTTCGCGGTAAGCCACCTGCGGCTTCCCGACGTTCGTCTCGACCTTGAACTCGCGCTTCATGCGGTCGACGATGATATCCAGGTGAAGTTCGCCCATGCCGGAGAGGATGGTCTGGCCGGTCTCTTCGTCGGAACGGACGCGCAGCGTGGGATCCTCTTCCGTCAGCTTTTGGAGGGCGACGCCCATCTTCTCCTGGTCAGCCTTGGTCTTCGGTTCCACAGCGAGCGAAATGACCGGCTCGGCGAACGTGATGGATTCAAGCTTGATGGGGTGCGCTTCATCGCAAATCGTATCGCCCGTGCGGGTGTCCTTGAGCCCGATGACTGCGCCGATGTCCCCCGCTTCGATCTTATCGATCTCCTGGCGGTGGTTGGCGTGGAGACGCACGATGCGCCCGATGCGCTCGCCCTTGCCTGTGCGGGAGTTCGTGACGGCTGTGCCGGAGTTCAGGACGCCAGAATAGACGCGGATGAAGGTCAGGCGGCCCACGAAGGGGTCGGTGGCGATCTTGAAGGCGATGGCGGCCATCGGCTCGTCATTGGCTGCTTTGCGCTCCTCCTCGACGTCCTTGGGGTTCATGCCTTTGACCGGTGGAATATCGAGTGGGCAGGGCAGGTAGGCGACGACGGCATCAAGGACGAGCTGGACACCCATGTTCTGGAGCGAAGAGCCACAGACGACCGGGTAGATCTTGTTCGCGACCGTCGCGATGCGGATCCCCTTGCGGAGTTCGTCGTCGGTGAGGGCGCCGTTCTCGAGATACTTGTCCATGAGGTCGTTCGTGCTGTTCTCGGCGACCTTCTCCATGAGAATCGCGCGGTACTCGGTGACCTGGTTCGCCATGTCCTCCGGGATCGGGATTTCCTTGCGGATTTCGCCGTTCTTGCCCTCGAATGTAAAGGCCTTTTTCGCGACGAGGTCGATGATGCCCTTGAAGTCGCTCTCCGCTCCGATCGGTAGCTGGATGGCCACGGCGCTCTTGCTGAGGCGGTCGAAAATCGAATCGAGCGTCATGTAGAAATCGCCGCCGATCTTGTCCATTTTGTTCACGAACGCGAGACGCGGGACCTTGTACTTATCGGCCTGGCGCCACACGGTCTCGGATTGCGGTTCAACGCCCTGGGACCCGTCGAAGACGACGACTCCCCCGTCGAGCACGCGCAAACTGCGTTCGACCTCGGCTGTAAAGTCCACGTGGCCCGGGGTGTCGATCAGGTTCAGGGTCGCTTCAATAACGGTGCCATCGGGCAACGGGGCCTTCCACTGACATTGCGTAGCGGCTGCGGTGATCGTGATGCCGCGCTCCTGCTCCTGCTCCATCCAGTCCATGGTGGCCTCGCCTTCGTGCACCTCGCCGATCTTGTGGACGCGTCCCGTGTAGAACAGGATGCGCTCGGACGTGGTCGTCTTGCCCGCGTCAATGTGGGCGATAATGCCGAAGTTGCGGACGTTGTGGAGATCCATGATGGTGAGTGGAGAGCGGCCATACCTGGCCGCGGTGTAAAGAAAATCGCTTCCCCTAGAGCATACCGGGAGCTGGGAGAGTGTAGGGAAAAGGGCTAATGGACGCAATTGGTATTTCAATGGGAAAGGTGCGCCCTTCTCGAGAAATGCTTCAATTTTCCCATGTCTCCCTCGATCAACGCTTCCTTCTTTCTCCTGCTCCATCGCTGGATCTGCTTCTCCCGCGCGATCGCATCGAGAATTTTGCCGAACGATTCGACATGTACCAAAGAAACAGGCCGACGGGAATGCGTAAACGAATCGGGGTCGATACCTGCCTGGTGTTCCGCGAACCTCCGCTCATAGTCATTCGTCACACCGGTGTAGGTGCTGCCATCGCTGCACCGGAGGATGTAGATGAAGTATTCATGCATAGCTGAGCATCATAGCACTTTTGCACCCGGGGCCGGCTCGAGGCGCTGCCTGCAGGCAGCGCTCCTCGCCATGACAGGGGGAACGTGAAAGAAGTGGCTCGAGGCGCTGCCTGCGGGCAGCGCTCCTCGCCATGACAGGGGGAACGTGAAAGAAGTGGCTCGAGGCGCTGCCTGCAGGCAGCGCTCCTCGCCATGACAGGGGGAACGTGAAAGAAGTGGCTCGAGGCGCTGCCTGCAGGCAGCGCTCCTCGCCATGACATCTCCAATACGGGCGAGATGCCTGTCTGAGCGGTTGTCATGGTGAGGAGCACGGTGTCATGGTGAGGAGCGCGGCGGCAGCCGCGCCTCGAACCAAGCCGTGCCTCGAACCATGACACAATCATACAAACGCAATTGTCACGGCGAGGTGTGTCGCGCCCGCGGGCGCGACACCTCGAGCCGCGCGCACCCCTACGGAACATCGGATTTCCTTTTGCATATAACAAAAAAGCACTTTCAAAAAGTGATTCTTCGAGGATCACACGCTCTTCACTAATTGACATACACTCGCCCCTTTTCGGCGGTGTAGAAATTACCAGAACCATTAATAAGCAAGTGTCTTCATTTGTGCAAACAGTTCTTCATCAACGTCACGTTGGTTTCTACCTTTAAACTCCAAAGTACAAATATAACTTGCTAAACGCACAACTGGTTCTAGACGTCGCGCACCGATATCTTCTGAAGAATGGATATGTTGAAGAACGATCTTTGCCGAAGCACGAGCGATCGGCAACAACTGTGGATATTTCTGGAATGTACTAAAACCATCGAGTTGATCGCAAAAGAAATATATCTTTCTATACAAAGTTTTCAGAGATTCTTCTTCTACCGAGATGGATTTTAATGCCTCTAAGACTATTCCCGGATGTGATTGTAAATATTTTTTTAATTCATGTGGAAGATCCGGGCGCCCAGTGCCATCAAATTTAGAAAGAGCTTCTTGCATTCTCGCATCAACTTCTTGCACTGTTGCAGTATCAGGATTGAATGGTTTTGAAATATCAAACACTGCATGCGCCCTAGTCTTAACATTTTCTGTTGTCAGCACTAATTTTCTATCGAGAGCCTCTTGGATTTGCCGCAACTCATCAGGAGTGAAGTTCGTTGATACAATTGCCCGCAAAACGTCCGAAACTTTTGAATGGTGTGTGTCATTTTGCATATAAACATTATACCACGAAAAAATGCTCCTGACTATTCCGACCCTCTTCCATTTTCTAAGCCGACTTCGCCAAATGCGCAAACGCCTTATTGGCCTGCGCCATCTTGAGGACGTCCTGCTTCTTTTTGACGGCGGAACCCTGATCAGCGGAAGCATCGAGGAGTTCGAGAGCCAGTTTGTGGGCCATCGGGACGCCCTTGCGGGAACGGGCAGCATCCAGGATCCAGCGGATCGAGAGGGCCATTTGGCGCTTGGGGTTCACTTCGACAGGGACTTGGTAGACCGAACCGGCGATGCGCTTGGGGCGGACT
>SICS01000022.1 GCA_009691305.1 Candidatus Peribacteria bacterium
TAGCACCCCCCATCCATATACCCTCCTTCGGCCCCCGCAGTGCTCAGGAAATTAAATGCGCTGTTCGCCGCGATGGACCCCTCGCCCGCAGCGGTTACGAACTGCGCGAAGTAGTGCGAACCGTTCGTCACGTCGCCCGCACCGAAGAAGCCGGGAATGTTCGTCTTCATGGCCGCATCGACCTTCAGGTAGCCCTTCGCATCAAGTTCCGCCCCCACCTGCTTGCCGAGCTCCGTGGACGGGTTGGAGCCGACTTCGATGAAGACGCCATCAAGGTTCAGTGTGTTCGATCCATTGAAAGGTTTCTCAAGAGTGATGGACTTCACTTTCGCGTCACCGTGAATTTCTTTCAACTGGTTCTCGAGGACCATCACCACATTCTTGCGTGCCTTCACTTTCTCGACCCAGTACGGCTCCGCGCGGAACTCTTTCCTCCGATGAACGAGATAGACGGTCTTTGCCACCTGCGCGGCAATGGCCGCACCTTCCACTGCGGAATCCCCTCCTCCGATCACTGCGACATTTTTATTTTTGAAGAAGAACGCATCGCACGTGGCGCAGTACGTGACACCTTTGCCAGAGAATTCCTCTTCGCCTGTCACGCCAAGATGCCTTTTTGCTGATCCTGTTGCGAGGATCACGGTCTTCCCTTCGATTACTTCCCCACTCTGCAAGGTCAATGTGAACCCTGACGCTGCTGCGGGTTTTGCGGCACCTGCGGTGCCGTGCGCAGGTCGAAGACCAGCGCCTAGCCTTTCTATTTTTGTCACACGTGCAACTTTCTGGGTGACTTCTTCAAAGCTCAGCGCATGCTTCTTAAATTTCTCCATCAGGTCCGGACCGCGGATCTCGATTTCACCCGGCCAGTTACCAACCTCCGCCGCCGTGATGCCCATGCCACCTTCTTCCAGACCTATGAGAAGCGTCTTGAGTTTGTAGCGTGCAGAATAGATCGCAGCGGTATACCCCGCACACCCGAGGCCGATGATGATGACGTCGAACATGGAAAAATAATACCAGAGGGCGGGCATACTTGCCCGCCATTCCTTCGGCGGCCAGGTATGGCCGCCCTCAGGATGACTGTTTCATCGCCTCCACAAGCCTCTGCACGCCAACGATGAATGCCGCCTGTCGGTACGGGATCTTCCTTCGATGGACTTCACGCCGGACATCTTTGTAGGCCGTTAAAATCACGAGCTTCAGTTCACTATCCACCTGCTCATCGGTCCATTGCTCGCCGCTTTTGCCCTGCGACCATTCAAAATAGCTGACCGTCACGCCGCCGGAGTTAGCGAGCACATCGGGTATGACGGTGATCTTGCGCTTCCCGAGGATCTCATCAGCCTCAGGAGTGGTAGGACCGTTCGCGATTTCCAGAATGAGCTTCGCTTTGATCTTCTTCGCGTTGTCTGCCGTGATCACGTTATCGAGCGCAGCAGGAATCAGGATATCGCACGGGAGTTCCATTAATTCCTCATTCGTCACATCTTTCGCTCCCTTCAGATTTTTTCCCGATATCCTCCCCGTCTTCTCTTTCTGTTTCTCGACCTCCGGAATATCCAGTCCGTCTTTCGCATACACCCCACCGTGAGAATCAGACACCGCGACGACCGTGTATCCCGCCTCGTAGAGAAAACGTGCCATCGTCCCCCCCGCGTTCCCGAAGCCCTGAATGGCGACGCACAGGTTTTTTGCCTTGAGTTTCTGATCCTTGATCACTGCCTCCAGAATAAAGAATCCTCCGCGGGCGGTGGCCGTATCACGCCCGCGGGAGCCATCGTTGCTGAGCGGCTTGCCGGTGATCATTGCCGGCGCGTAGGTCTTGGTCAGCTTTTCATACTCATCGCGCATCCACGCCATGATCTGGGGCGTCGTGTTCACATCCGGCGCTGGCACGTCGGTATCGGGTCCCAGATGGTCGACGAACGCACGGATGTACGCGCGGCTCAGTTCCTCCAGCTCGCGGGTGCTGAGCGTCTTGGGATCCACCTGCACGCCGCCTTTTGCACCCCCGAACGGGATGCCGACGACTGCCGTCTTGATCGCCATCAGTGCGGCAAGCGCCTTCACTTCGTCTTTGTCGGCAGCGGGATGGAACCGGATGCCACCTTTGTACGGCCCGCGCGCATTGTTGTACTGCACGCGGAATGCATGAAACTTCGTGGTCGTTCCATCGTCTTTCGTGATCGACACATCTTTGTTGAATTCGTGCTGTGGCTCCAGCAGCAGCTTCCGTTCAGGCTTCGGGAGCTCCAGCGCCTCCATCGCATCTTTGAGATTTTTGATGAAGCGCTGGTAGGGATTACTCACAGCCATACGACATCAGACTACTCGCGCACCCGTTCTCTTACCATTTCAGCAGCGCATTGAAATGCCGCATTTCTCACATACCGCATCCAGAACCTGATTTTGCGCGGTGAGCGAAGTGGAAGCGGCGGCCTGCGCGCGGTCATTATCGACCTCGAACGAGCGCCACACGGCGAGATGCTTCTCCTCCTTGAGGTGTTCGTCGAAGTAGATCTGGGCGTCTTCGGATGTGAGTCCATAGAAGGCACACAGCCCGTTCTTCTTCGTCTCCGCAATCTTCGGGAGCTCGGCCTCCATCGCGTACATGGCGGTGATCCCCTCCTCCGCGCCCTGCTCGGCGACCTGTTCGAGAGACTGCACCGCGTCGATGACTTTCTGCGACGGCGTGTGCGCGGTCAGTTCCACTTCCGAAATCCCGAGGCTCTTCGCGAACCGCTTCCAGAGTTCCACATGCTCCTGTTCCTCACGCATGCTCTCCCCAATACGCATTTGGAGGTCCCGATCCCGAACCCGAGCCCGAACCCGATCTACAATGCCGGGGATGCGCTCGACCAAGTGGAAATACTCCTTCGCGTAGATGCGCAGATCATCGAGTGTGAGTTCCCCTTTCGACCACTTGAGATAGAAGGGATGATTCAAAAGGCTGCGCGATGCGATGAGCGGGTCGAGGGTGGAGAGGGAGATCGTCATGAAGGTGAGGGGAAGTGCCCTCAGGCTATTTCAACCACGACGCGGAATCAACACAACGGGATCATTTCGGGAAGTACACGCGCAAACCGGTGATCGGCAGGAACGGCGTTGCGCACGGCGGAGCTTTTTCGGTGAAGCGAGCTGCGATCAGATCCGCAACGCGCGGTGAATCCGGTCCCTCTGCGGAAATGATAACCTGCGCTTTTTCCAAATTGGCGCGCGTCTGTGCAAAGAGGACGTTGTCCGCCCCGAGGTAATCAAAGTAGTTCCACACGAAGAGTGGGCCAACAGGCGAATGCCTGGCGAAGGCGAGGGCCAGGAACGCATCCACGGAGCCGTAGCGATCGATGGTGCAGGCGTCGAGCATCGCGTCGACTTTCAAGACTTCCTCGATGTGTCGCGCCGAGCCGTACTGCAGCCGGTTGTTCACGAGCCGGAACTGCACCTCGTCCGAGCGGTAGGCAAACACCGAGAGCACGGTCAGGGCAATCACCGGCCAGACGATGACGGAGCTGGCATGCGGCCCGGCGGCGTGACGGAGAAAGAGCAGGGCGAGTGCCAGGTACACGGGCACCGCGAAAGCGAAGTGGTTCACCGCATAGATCGAAATGCCCACCGTGTAGGTGGCCAGGTACAGGGCGATGATGACGAGCAGGGACGACACGAGGAATCCCCGCTTCCACTGACACCAGAGGAGAACGGCGCAGACAATAAGCAGGAGGAAAAAAGAGAAGCCCGGGATTGGAAGGATCGACTGCTCCAGGGTCATATGGAGCAGGGAAACCTTCCACGTCACGAGGAAGAAGAACGCGAAGATCATCGCCTTGTACACGGCGGCGGCGGTAAGGAGCGAGAGCCCGATATCAGGTGCTTTCGGCGTGCGGTGTGAGCGCAGGATGGGCGCAAACATCCAAAGCAGCCCAAGCAGGTACCCGAGCAGCGGGGCCGTGTGGTAGGTGGTCAGGTTACCCAGTAGCCGCCCGGCCGTGAAGCCGCGGATCCACGGCGGCTCGATGGGATTGGCCTCCACGCGCCCATGGAGCATGCCCGGGAGATACGTATGCAGGTACGGATCCAGCCAGCCGGTACCCACCAACACCAGCAACCCCAGACCGGCCGCGATTCCCAGGGGGATGACGTAGCATCGGAGGAAGTGCCGCCCGTCTTTCACCAACAGGAGCATCCCACCCGTGATCGTGAGTAGGAACGGTTCCTTCATGCCGATGCCGGCGGCGAGCAGAATTCCCAAGATGATGGTCCGTATCACATCGTTCTTCTTCTCCCACGCGAGGAAGGCGAGGAAGAAGGCGAACGCGAATGCGGTGCCGAATGCTTCGCCCTGCACACCTCCTGCCCGCTGCTGGAGGTACAGAGCGAGCAAGATGCCCAGGAGGACCCCAGTGGCTGCGAGGACCGAGCGTTCGATCCGAGGTTTTTCGACCGATGTGCGCCACGCGAACACAGCAAGCCCCGTGGGGAGGAAGACGTAAATGAGGATCTGCAACGCCAGCGCGAGGCGTTCATTACCGGTGGTGAGCAGCGAGAGCGCCGCAACCAGGAACATGCCCGGGGGTTTGCTTTCAAACAAACCCACGTACGGCGTCACGTGGTTGAGGATCCCGCGCCCGACGGTGAAGTACAGCAACCCATCGCTGTCGATCGCGCCCGACGCTTCCAGGGAGATAACCTGCACGAGGTCCCACGCCCCTTTGAGCGCGGCGATGGCACAGAGGACGAAGACGGCATTCCAGAGATGGCGGCGCGGCAACACGATGGCGGGGATATTACTCTTTTTTCATTCGCACGTATCCCCGTTCGAAGTACTCCTTCTCCTTCCCGACATTTTCAATGTCCAAACGCTTTGCTGTGAGGATGCTCTGTGCGGCGAGGATGCCCATCTCCAGCGAATGGTCCTGATTGGTGTAGCGGAAGCGCCCCGGCCGCCCGATCGCGTAGAAGTTCCCCATGCCGTCGAGCCATTGCATGACCGTGTGGAGGCGCGGCAAGTAGTCGAGGTCGTAGAGCGGGTACACGTGGGAGAGCCGAAAGTGGCGGGTGGAGAGGATCTCACTTTGCGTCAGCAGCCCGAAGCGTTCCAGCACGGGGATGGCCTGCGCGCTGAGCTCCTCCGCAGACATCGACCACAGCGGCTCATCCTCGAAGCAGAAGAACTCGATAAAGAGCGACGTCTTTCCCGGCGGGCACATCTCCGTGCTGAAATTCTTCATCTCCGTGATGCGGCCGAACGGGATGTCCTTGTCGGGAAAATAGATCCAGTTATCCGGCATCACCTGTTCCTTGTCCACGGTGAGGAAGAGGTAGACCTGCGATCGGAACCGCAGGTGGCTGGCCGCCTCCAACACCTCGGGAGGAGGAGGAGGGTCGAATAGCCCCAGCAGCACGGGGACCGGCACGGACGACACGACGGCCTGCGGCGTGAACGTGCGCGTACCCTGTGGCGTCGTGACCTCGACGCCTGTCACATTGTTGCCGCTGCGGCGGATGACGGTGGGCTCGCTGCTCAGCAGTATCTCCTGCCCTTCGGCTTCGATGCGGTTGCGAATCGCTTCGTAGATCGTGCCGCTGCCCATGGCGGGGTAGTAAAAGGTATCGACGAGCGTCTTGGGGCCCGACCGCTTGGGGAACAGCGCTTTACGGATGGCCGCGACCACCGAGAGCCCGCCGATGCGCTGCGTCGCCCAGTCGATGCTGATGTCCGCACACGGGATGCCCCAGATCTTCTCGGTGTACTCAAGCATGTTGAACTCGGCGAGCGTCCGGCCGAAGGTGGCGACGGCGTAGTCTTCGAACGACCGGAGCGGATGCGGGGCGACCCACGAGCGCACCCGCTCCCACGCGTAATCGCGCATCATCGCGCACGCGCGGACAATGCCGATCTTCCGCAGGACGTCGCGGATGCGAATGGGGTACAGGTAGAACTGTCCGTTAATGCAGAACCGGGTGAGCCGCGGGACCTGCTTCCACTCCTCGTGAAGGAGATCTTCGATGAAATCGTAGAGGTACTGGTTCTTGCTGAAAAAGCGGTGCGGACCGATGTCGGTGCGGTACGTCCCCTCCGGTTCCTGGAAACTGAACGTCTTCGCGAGGCCTCCCACCTGCGTGGACTTCTCGACGACGGTGACCTTCTTGCCAGCGCGGGTGAGTTCCATCGCTGCGGCCATGCCGGCGGGGCCGGCACCGAGGATGAGTATGGAAGGATCGTCCGTCATTACGACGGAGTGTAAGGGCTTCGCGGGCATCACGGTAGGGATTCGGCTTTGGCGGCACGAGCATTTACTCCTACAATCGGCGTATGGAGACCGATGACATCCGCGCGGAACTCGACGAGATCAAGGCGGCATTAGCGGCACAGCAGAAGATGCTCGATAGCTTGCGCGCCAGCGGGCATGTCGAAAAGTCCGTCGGCCACGGCTCGGGGTACTGGAAGTACCTGCTTGTGATGTCGATCATCGTGATCAGCATCGGCGGCTACGGCGCGTACCAGTACTACCTGGTGTTGCAGTCGATCATCGACCAGACCCCGCATTGAGCGAAAGGGGGGCCAGAATCTCCTGATCTAGAGTTTGGTGCCGAAGGAGGGAGTCGAACCCTCACACCTTGCGGTACACGATTTTGAGTCGTGCGCGTCTACCATTCCGCCACTTCGGCACTGCGGAAAGCATACCCCATCAGAAGCATTTCAAGGTACACTGGGTATCCTCTATGGATCTCGGATACGTCCTATCACTGCGCAAGGATGCCTTGGCGGACGAGGGAATCCCTTCCATGGAAAAAGTTTTTGAGGCATACCAGAAGGGCGAGAATGCGGACGCGTACATGGTTGGGTACCTCAAACATCGGCCCGAACTTGTCGAACTCATCCGCATCCTCTTCTCCGATTCGCTGTCGCCGTTTCAGTACGCGCTGCTGATCATGAAGGCCCGAAATCCAAAGTTGCGTGAAGTTGTCACCGAAGCCGCTCGCTTGGAAGTCCTCAAGTTTGTTCACATCATAGAAAAGGATCCGGATAGGAAAGAGCTTCTCGCCAGCCTTACACCAAATCCTGCGACCATTATTTGGGATTGTGAACGTGTTGCACTCGCAAAAGAGTTGCTGAAATAGGCGAAAGTGTGAGTGGGGAAGGCGCTACAGGCAGGCAAGAAACGTGTATAGTCCCTCTGTGAAGCAATACTCCACCTTCATTTTTGAATCCTACGCGTGGAAGCCCCATGCGGGCACGGTCGAACTCACGTATTCGCTGGATGACGAGGTCAGCTTTACCGAGACCATCACGATCCCCTCCCCACCCTTCCTGAAGCCCGAGAAGGCCGAGGATTTCGATCGCGCGCTCTTCGCACTGCATCTGATCGGGGGCATCAGTTACTTCAAGACGTGTTTGCCCAAGAAGATGGAGATCCGCTCGGGCGTGCTGAACGCTGCGCAGGCGAAATTCTGGAACGACGTCTACGAGAATGGCCTCGGGGAATTCTTCTACAAGAACGACATCGACTTCCATGGGCTGATTAATTTCCCACACCCCCTCTCCCCCGCAGGGGGGAGGGGGCCGGGGGGAGGGGGTCTTGTTGCCCCTAAGAAAGACTGGGAGAAGCGCCACCGGACCCTGGTCCCGATCGGGGGCGGTAAGGACTCCGTCGTCACTGCCGAACTGCTGCGCGGGAAGGCAGACCTTACGCTCTTCCGCATGGGCCACCATCCGCTCATCGACCGGCTCGCACAGGAACTCGGGCTGCCCTTGCTGACGATCAACCGCGAGTTGCCTGCAGAACTCTTCAAGCTCAACGCCGCAGGCGCACTCAATGGCCACGTGCCCATCACCGCCTACCTCTCATTCGTCACGATCATGATCGGCATCCTGTACGACTTCGATTCCATTGCGATGAGCAACGAGAAAAGCGCGAACGTCGGCAACGTCGAATTCAAAGGCAAAGAGATCAACCACCAGTGGAGCAAGTCCCAGGAGTTTGAGGACGCCTTCCGCACCTACGTGCACACCTTCATCAGCAACCGCGTCGAGTACAAGAGCGAACTCCGCTCGATGACGGAACTACAGATCGCCGAAATCTTCACGAAACATCCGAAGTACTTCCACTGCACCACGAGCTGCAATACGAACTGGAAAATCCTCAGTAAGAAGATTCCTGGCGCTGCCATGAACCCGAGCGGAGCGAGTGGTTCATGGTGCGGGACATGTCCCAAGTGCGCGTTTGTGTTCGCCCTCTACTCAGCATTCCTTCCAAAAGAAACAGTGGTCGAGATTTTCGGGAAGAATCTCTTTGAAGATGCTGCCCTGGTCCCCCTCTATAAAGAACTGCTCGGGCTCGAAGGCTTCAAACCGTTTGAGTGTGTTGGCACTCCTGAGGAAACGAAGGAAGCGATGGCACTGTCCAAGAAACACGGTTTTACTCCGCCCGCCGCATGACGATTCAGGACCTTTCCGGAAAAAAGATCTGCATCCTCGGCTACGGCAAGGAGGGCCAGGCGATGCTGAAAGCGATCGAGAAATATGCACCATCCGCTGAAGTGACCATTGCAGACAAGGATCCCGAAACCTGCAACACGCAACACACAACTCAACTGGGCTCCGATTACCTCAAAAAACTCCAGCGCTTCGACATCATCATCAAGTCCCCCGGCATCCCCCACCAGGCGGAATTCGACGCGGTGAAGGGCAAGGTGACATCGTCGACCCAGATCTTCTTGGATTCCATCGCGGACACCGGTGCGAGGGTCGTCGGCGTCACCGGATCGAAGGGCAAGAGCACGACGTCGTCCCTCATTTTCGAGATGCTCAAAGCGAGTGGTGAAGACGTCTTCCTCATCGGCAACATCGGTGAACCGGCCATCAGTCACCTTGGTGATGCAAAACCGGGAGAGTATCGCGGCGATCGCAGCCGGACCATCTTCGTCATGGAGATGAGTAGTTACCAGCTGGCGGATCTCACCGTCAGCCCGCCGATCGCAGTACTGACGAGCTTTTTTCCTGAGCATCTTGATTACCATGGATCATTGGAAGCATACAAAGAAGCGAAGAAGCACATCTCGCAATTTCAGCCCAAAGACGGTGTCATTCTCTACAGTGCGTCATCGGATGATGCACTGGAAATCGCCAAGGAAAGCCCGGGAACACATATCCCCTTCTCCCCCGATGAGTGTCCGCTACCGATTTCGGACACACATCTCCTCGGCGATCATAACCGCAGTAACATCGCAGCAGCATGGAAAGTGGGGATCCGTCTGGGGGTTCCGAATGAGGTGATGCTCAAGGTCATCCGCGAATTCAAAGGGCTTCCCCACCGTCTCCAATCCCTCGGTGTCCACCACGGGATCGAATGGATTGATGATGCGATCTCCACAACGCCCGAGTCCACCATCGCCGCGCTCGATGCACTGGGCGACCGGGTCGAGACGATCATCCTGGGCGGCCAGGACCGCGGGAATGACTTCACAGAACTCGCGAAGCGCCTGAAGACGTCTGCCGTCAAAACCGTGATCCTCTTCCCAGGGAGCGGCCCGCGGATCCGCAAATCACTCGAAGAAGTAAAATCCACTACGAAAATCATCGAAGCTAAATCAATGGAAACGGCTGTGAAAGCTGCGAAAGACAATCTCGCTACCCGCAAACCGCAACCCGTAACTCCAATCGTCCTCCTCTCCACCGCCTCCCCCAGCTACAACATGTTCAAGAACTTCGAGGAGAAGGGCGAGGCATTCGCAAAAAGCATCAAAAAATGATGGAGAAATCGGAAATGTTCATGCGCCGGAGGATCCTTAATCTTGATCATCCTGCTGCTCGCTAGATGACATTGTCATCCTGAGCCTGCGAAGGATGCATATCCCATGTCGCACTTCGCAAGCTCAGCGTGACATCGAGCCATTCCCCACCTTCACCTTCGCGGGACGGAGGACTTTGCCATTGAGCTCGTACCCATTCTCGAAAACTTCAACCACCTCACCCTCCTTCCCTGGCCCGACGGTGACGACCTCATGCTTGGCGGTGTCGGCCTGCGTCCCTAGGCATTCCATCTTCCGCAGACCCATTTCGGAGAGTTGCCGGACAAAGTCCTGTTCGATCGCGCCCACGCCCTTCACCCACTCGTGGGCTTTGAGATCGTCGGGCAGGTGTGCGAACGCGCGCGCGAAGTTATCGATCGTCGGCAAGAGCTTGCGCAGAAACATTTCCCCGGCGAACTTGCGGATGTCATCGGCATCACGTTGCATGCGGATCTTGGCATTCTGGAGGTCAGCCTGAGCTCGGGCAGCGGTGTCTGTCATCTTCGCGAGCTTCTCCAACAGCTCGTCCACCTGCGCCTGGAGCGCATCATCGGCCGGCGGGTGTTTTGCTGGTTCCATAGACATATCCTAGCAGATCGGGGGAGGAGCACTGTGCTATGATGGACGACGATGACCCCGAAGAAATCCGCCCCTGTGTCGTGCGGCTCCTGCGAATGCGGCCAGAAAGGCCGCTCTGGAGATGCTGGTTCATGCTGGCTGCGCGCCGGGGGTATGTTCATCGTCGTCATCGCCCTCTACCTGATCTCCAAGAAGGCAGGACTTTTCTCTTTCGCATCATCCGTGGAAAGCACGGTAGGGCTGGGCACGGTCTTCGTCGTCGGCCTGGTCGCGGCGACCTCCAGCTGCCTTGCGGTGGTGGGCGGGCTGCTCCTGTCCGTGTCCGCAAAATGGTGTGAGGCGTATCAGCCGGCAACACGTTGGGAAAAGTTCCGGCCGCTGTTCCTCTTCAATATCGGTCGTCTCGGCGGCTACTTCGTCTTAGGCGGCATCGCGGGTCTGCTGGGCAAATCCCTCACGCTCTCTCCGTACGCGACCGGGCTCCTAACAGTTGCAATCGCCGCGGTGATGATCGTCCTCGGCCTCAATATCCTGCATATCCTGCCCAAGAAGTACTGCCGCATCCCGCTACCGCGAGCGATGGTCCGCCGCATTCATAGTCTGTCGCAGTCCAAGAGCCTCGGCGCTCCACTCCTGCTGGGCGCGCTCACCTTCTTCCTCCCTTGCGGATTCACGCAGTCGATGCAGTTACTCGCCCTCGGATCCGGCAGCTTCATCGCCGGCGGAATGATCATGTTTGTGTTTGCCCTCGGCACGCTCCCCGCACTGATAGGACTCAGCGTCGTGAGCTCCGTCGTCGAAGGGAAACCTGCGAAATGGTTCCTGAGCTTCTCGGGCGCGCTCGTTTTGCTACTCGGGTTTACAAACCTCCAGAGCGGTCTGCTTCTCACCGGCCATGACCCCCTTTCGGCCATCCCAGGGTTCCGCCCCACCCACATTGCCGAAGCGAGCAATGACCCATTCGTCACGATCGACCCGCAGGGCCGACAGATCATGAGCATGTACGTGACGAGCACCGGGTACAGCCCCAGCAACTTCACTATCCGGCCGGGACTGGAGACGTGGGTCTATGCAATCGCACCGACGGGCGTCACGGGCTGTGCGTCGTTCTTGGTCGATGCGAAACACAACCTCCAAACGCCGATTCAGAAGGGCGACAACTGGCTGGGGCCCATCGCAAAACTTGAACCAAAATCCGATTTCGTCCTAACCTGCTCCATGGGGATGTATCGGGCGAACGTCCACGTGATGTGATCACGTCCCCACGCACGGAACCATCGGGTCGGCGATGCAGCTCTCTGTGGGCGGTGCGCCTTTCCATGGGCAGGTCTTGCTGTAGCGGCAGGCATCATCGGTCAACGTCGCCCATTGGTCCTGCCAGGCGGTATCGCTCGCACTGTAGCTAAGGAGGATGCGGTCGAGGTCGTTCAAGACGTACGTCGGGTCCATGGGGCGTCCCTGGCCGTTGACGACGAACGTCCAGCGGAACTTTCCATCGTTGCAGAGTTGCTTGGTACGCGCGAAGTCACGCACCCAATTTTGATCGAGCGCATCAAACTGATGTTCATCGAGAGTCAGGCATGTCGGACTCATGGAGAGGGCGATTGAACTGAAGAAACTGCCGAGCGTCAGGCCCGGCTTGTGGCGATGGATCACATGACCGTTGCCATCGTGCAGATGCAGGTACTCGCGCCCGGGGATCGTCTCCCCCTCATCTTCATCTCCGTGGGCAAACGCGCTGGGAATGATCTGAAACGATGTCGCCGAGCCCGTGACTGGCGGCGCCGACATGTACTCCGGCGCGGAGAAATCGAGCAGCGTACCGTTCACCCACACGGCGAAGTCGGCATGCACGTGATTGGGATCGGGGTTTTTGGCTGTAATTGGCCACATCCACAACACGCCATACGCGACGGCACCGATCACAGCGAGAACGACGATGGCGCGGGCGGGGGTACGCATAGGAGAATGGTATCAGAACAAAACGTGGCAGCGTAGCCTTCCACGGCTACGTGTCGCGCTGTTTCATGCGTAAATTCTGCATGGAACGGAGGTGCGTTTTTGACTGTTTTCTGGTATAATTCTTGGATTTCTTGCGAGCTCCGCACACACGCCGAGGCTTCACCATGGTGGAGCTTGTCGTCACGCTGGGCATCATCGGCGTGCTCGCCAGCATCGCGGTCGTCAACGTGTCGCCCAAACAGCACTTCACCACCGCCCCGCCGGATACCACGCCACCGGTGATCTCCAGTGTCGCTGCTTCGGGCATCACTCGCACGGCAGCCACCATCACGTGGACGACGAATGAACCCGCAAATGCGCGCGTCGACTACGGCCTGACGACGGCATACGGAAGCCAATCGGCACTGCGCGCAAGCCTGCTCACCACCCACACGCGCAACCTGAGCGGCCTCACGCGCAACACCACCTACCACTACCGCGCCCGTTCCACGGACGCCTCGGCTAACCTTGGGCTCTCGGGGGACTTTACGTTCACGACGAATCCGTAGGTACTTCAATAAACGACTTTCAATAACAGTTTTTTGCTAGAAAAATTCATCGGAGACTCAGCCAATTCATGAGTTTATTCATTTCGGGCTATGGACAACATGCTTTCATTGCGGCAGAATGCCATTATGGTAGACGAAGGAACCGACACGAATCTCGCAGTAGGCGACGATAATTGGCAAGACGTCGGCGACAGTACGTTGATACCTCTGCCGAACCAGGAATTCGCAGCACTCGCAAGAGGCATCGCGATTCCCGCGGCGGTGCTTCAAAAAGTCTTTCTTGTCTGCCCACAGGGAATAATAAGCACACCTGTCAACGGCCACGGCAGACTTCAGGAACATTCGCTGGCAGACTTGTCTGCGTACCTGGGGCAGCTTGAGGGAGTGGATTTAATGCAGGGAGAGACGCTCCGCCGCGCGGAAAATGTCCGGACGCTGCTTCGAGAACTCGGAGTCGAGGTGTGAGCAAGAATAATGGTGCCACACGTCTTCAGACATCATATCTTCGGGTAGTTGATCTTCCAGTGTACTGACAACGAAGAATCTGATCATTTCATAATCACGCGCTTGCTACACATCCCTAGCATTGAATCTTTTTCCATCGAAAATGAGGAAAGCAATCTCTCCAAAAAATTCCTTGAGAACGGATAGCACTCTTCTGACGTCATCGTCAGAGCTGATTCCGGCTGCAATGGCGACATTGGCTTCCGCAAAGAGTCGCTCAGCCGTTGGAGGGTACGTAGACTTCATTCGGAGATAAAAGAATTGGACCTGATTCTCTATAGACTGAAAGATGCTGTGGCCAAACGAAAGCTCTATAAGCTCCTCCACTTCCGCAGGCGATAGGTTTCCACTCTGCTGAAGGTGGTCGCGATATTCCAGTCTGCCTGCAGTATCATTTTTCAAATCAAAAACTTCAGGCAGCTCATTTGCCAGCCGAATAATGTCCTCGATGGAAAGATGAAACTTTCTTCGCAAGTCGTCCAATAGTTTTTTATCTCTTTCAAATTCCGATGCAGTTTCCATTTGCCAGATTTCTTCACGCTCTCGGAACCAACCTTCTGGTCTAACCCCCACAAACAAAGTACCACCTGGGCAGTCATCAATGTCTGTATCAAACCAATGTCCTGTGTTGTCATCAAATGCTTGAGGAAAGTCACCAAGCAAAAACTCGAACAATGTCTGGTGATAGTCTTTCACATTCCCTTGAGCAAGGAACCACAAACATCGCATTGCTTCAGTAAGGTTGTCCGTGTTGCGGACTGCTTCATATTTTTCCACTTCCGATAATGCTTGAAATTCAGATTCGAACATGTTCGAGTAGGTAAAATTTGAGCTGCTTCTTCAGAGTCCGCTCCTTAGAGGTAGATATATACATAGCGGGTCATTCTAGCTTTGATAGTTGTGGCGGCGCCACGTGATTGCGCGCAGCCACGTAAAGCCGCCTCGCTGCCACGTGGCACGTAAATAGCTGCTCACCACCCACTCGCGCAACCTGAGCGGCCTCAGCGCAACACCACCTACCACTACCGCGCCCGTTCCACGGACGCATCGGGTAACCTTGGGCTCTCGGGGGACTTTACGTTCATGACGAACCCGTAGGGGCGTTGCTGATGCGCCACGTCTATGGGATTATATCGACGTGCCACGGTAGCTCAGCTGGTAGAGCACGGGACTCATAAGCCCGGGGTCGCCGGTTCAAGCCCGGCCCGTGGCACCATTCGACTCGCGCCTGCTGGCGCTCGCTCATGGTCGTCGGCCCTTCGGGCCTCCGGCCACTTTTCTAGTAGGCGCGAGGCGAATGAGTCTGAGCGAGGCGCAGCGCCGAGTCGAAGACCCCAAGCCACCTCGCTCATGGTCGTCGGCCCTTCGGGCCTCCGGCCACTTTTCTAGTAGGCGCGAGGCGAATGAGTCTGAGCGAGGCGCCTCTCGAGACCATGAGCTCGAGGTCGAATGGCAGCGGAGTCGAAGGGCCCTCTTTCTGCTACAGTCATCTGCTATGGCGTGGCATGTCTACATCGCACAGGCTCCGACTGGCCGCTACTACACTGGTATCACAGAAGATCCAACACAGAGAATTATCGATCATAACGAAGGTCGAGGAGCGAAGTTTTCTCTGGATCAGGGCAAATTGAAACTCATGTATGTGTCAGCACCATGTGAAGATAAATCTTCAGCGAGACTTCGTGAGATGCAGATTAAGGGATGGACGAGAGTGAAGAAGGAAAAACTGATTCGTAGAGAATGGAAATAGCTTGTTCGCTATTGCACATTCACGCCTTTCTGCCTGAGTATTTCAAAGAATTCTTCTTTTTGGCCACCATATATGGCGAAAAGAAATGGCATAGTCAGATATGGACCATTTTTTGATTTGAGACAACAAAAAATAGAACCTTTCGCTGCTGACTGAAGGTCGGAATATGCACAGAAAAACTGATGAAATCTCCCGATCCAAATACCATCTTCAGTTGTATATATGGAATACGGCAATGATGCTTTACTCACAAAAGGTCTGACGAAGAATTTCTTGGCCTTTTGATTCCGAAAAATTACATCCTTTGCCTTTCTCCTGTAAGGTATGAAACTCACAATCAAAAAAATAAATACCGCTACTATGATGATTTCAATGCCCATACCTCAATTATAGGCCGCTGATGTTTGCATTCCTATGCAAACCGCTGTGGCGATCTCAGCGGACACCGGAGATTCAACGTGTACACTGTAACCCCCGCGTCACCATCTCCATACTCTATGCGAAAAAGTTGGTTAATTCCGAGCATCTGCATTTCTGTATTGATTGGTATCTTTATTGGAGGGTATCTCTTTTCTGGTGTTCAACAGCGTTCTCTTCTTGCATTTCATCATTGCGAGCGAACTTGCTTGGATCAAAAAGAGTTGTTGGGTCTGATCGGAGCTGTTCTTGTTCAAAAAATTCCTGGCGCCCTGCCTCACATGGTCCTCGAGACTGACAAAACGGTAGTTATAGAACATCCTCGACCTCTGTCCGACATTCACTACGTTGCGATCCCAAAGAGAGATATTCATAACGCTCTTAGTATTCAGCAAGAAGACATACCTTACTTGATAGACATATACGCCTCTCTTCAATATTTAATCGATAAAGAGAAACTAACGAAATATACGATCAGCACAAATGGACCTGGCTACCAAATGGTGGATTATTTACATTTTCACCTTAGGGCAGAGCGATAACATTAATCAAAAATATGATCTCTGGTGACCCATCCCACCATTCGACTCGCGCAGCGTCGTTCCGGAGGAGGTAAGAAGAAGGAGCTACTCAGCTATTCCGCATTCCCATTTCCATTCTGTCGATGAACGCCAAGAAATCCGCAAACCCCTGCTCGGGAGTGGATGATCCAAAACACTGTTGAAGACTACGAAAGCACTGATCCAAGCTATCCATGTTTACGACGGACAATGGACCCTGCTGACCTTCCAATTCCAAGAAATCATCCGACTCGACCCGCGCGGCGGACTGGCGCGCATGCAGGATCAGGTTACGTATTTCTTTATTTTTTCTGCACGCATTGATCACCGCAAGTTTTTCGGAAATGGTCACTGGCGGTGGCCGGGGAGAGAGAATTTCAGAACCATGCCTGTTATGACTACTGTTTGGATGCTGCATAAAGGCAAGCAGTATAGATCATACTATGACTCACCTGTCACTGATTTTTACACTGCTAGGCTATACTGCCCCAGATGAAGCCAATTCTTCTCTGTCTCCACGGCTGGGGCGGCTCCAAGGAGTCGTTTACGGAGCTGCGTGCTGCCCTCAAGGACGCTGATCTCGAAATCCTCACGCCCGACCTTCCGGGCTTTGGCAGTGAACCTGAGCCAGCACATCCTTGGTCGACTGACGAGTATGCGGATTGGGTCGTTCAATGGTTGCACCAGCAATTACGGATTACGGATTTCGGATTACGAAATCAAAAGATTCTTCTCCTCGGACATTCCCATGGAGGAAGGATTGCCATAAAACTGGCTGCTCGTCTGAATTCCGACATTCGCAATCCGCAATCCGCCTTTCCAATCGCTCATCTTTACCTCTGCGCCGCCGCCGGCATCCGCCACCCCCGCCACATCAAGCGCATCATCGGCCTCACGCTGGCCAAGACCGGCAAGTTCTTCCTGAGCATCCCGGGCCTGCGGCTCCTTGCTCCACTCGGGAAGAAGTTCCTCTACAAGCTCGTCCGCGTCCACGACTACGAAAAGGCCAGCCCCGTCATGCGCCAAACGCTCATCAACGTCTCCGCCGAAGACCTCACTCCCCTGCTCCATCTGGTTACGGTGAAGACGGATATTTTCTGGGGGTCAGCTGACGGGATGACGCCCCTTGCTGACGGTCTTCTGCAATCGAAGCTGATTCTGCAGAGTGAACTCCACGTTTTCCCCGGGGTGCGCCACGACGTCCATCGCCGCTGCGCGGCTGCCATCGAGGATGTCATTCGGAAGCAGCTGTGAGGGGGCACGGGCTTGCTTGAAGCCCCTTCTGATCCCCATGATTCGTTGGTACATTTTCCCGGTCATATCATCCTGCTTGTCCTTCTCATAGACAGAGCCTTTGAAGACGGCCTTATCGAACATGTCTCCGTGGAATTTGTCCGTATCCATTTGGTTGATGATGGTCTTATAGAGAGGATCGGCATCCATGAGGCTGACTGGTGACGTACGCTCACGACCGATCTGCTTCATTAACGGGGATTCCTCGACATGCACTGATCCCAAAAATGCCTGAACCGTCCCATCATGAAGGACAATGAACTGACGAGAATCGGAGAAGTCGATGTGGGTCACAGGCTGCTGGGTCTTGGGGTCAATGCCTACAGAACGTACGACCAACATCCGAGTGTTCTTCTTCTCTTTGTCGAACTTCCTGCCTTCAAACTCGTAGAGGTCGTGCTTATTCACAATACCCACCGTCATCAGGAGTCGGCTTGTGCCCGGCTGGCGGACATCAAAGCCGGAACGGATCCGGAGCGGTGGCTTGGAATTATCACCGAACGCGAGCTCGATGTCTTCGGACTTGAACTCGTTCGTGGGGAACGCGATGTTCATGGCCTGTTGTTGCTTCTCCCTATCCAGATTATTGTTGTTATTATTGTTATTGATGACCGTGTCATCGCGCATGAGTTCCTTCACGCCATATCCCGTGGCGACCATGAGGCCCACGAGCATCGCTGCAGCAGCACCACTGATGACACGCGGATGGCGTCGGTACACCTGTCGGCCTGCCGCTGTCAGCGAATTGCCTCCTCCCTGTGCAAGGCGCTCGAGTATGGCGATGGCCTTATCCGCTTCGCCACGCATCAGAGAGACCACAGCATCTTCCGCTTCAGGAGGAAGTCCCTGCAGAAGGGTGAAATCTTCCTGTACCTTGCCATCTTGGAGCTTCTTGAACCATTTGATGCACGTGTCCCAATCCCTAAAGTCACGCCGCGGCGATTTCCCACTCACGGTTTCCATGAAGCATAAAGCAAGGCTGTAGTAATCATTCCGTGGCTTCTTATCCCACGAGTTGAAAAACTGATCGGCAGACATGTACCGAATCGTCCCTAGCCTCGCTCCATGATCAGTAAGGTCAATATTGATCGTCGCATCATCCGCGAGCTCGTCATCCTTCATCATTGCACCCGCCATCCCAAAGTCTAAGACGGTACCGCCTCTGAGGTTACCCGGCTTCACATCTCGATGGACGACTCCGGCCTTCGTGTGCATTTCCTGGAGGGCCCGGGTCAATTCAATAAATTGGGAAGCGGCTTCCATGAGCGGTAATTTTCCTTTCTTCGTGAGCACGGACTGCAAGTCATCTCCTTCCACATACTCCATAAGGAAGAAGTGCTCACCGGTCGGGAGTTCACCACCGGCAAGGTACGCTGGAACGCGGGTGCATTTCTTCTCTGCCAAGCGCCTGGTAACGGCTTCATCCCTTCGGAAACGCTGTGTGGCCATATCTCGGTCAACTCCTATCTTGGGACGGTTCACCTTTGCCACTGCCCCAAGTTCTGGATATTCGGCTATGTCGTACACGTCGCCAAATTGGCCGCGGCCAAGCAGGTCCTTACTCTCAGGATCACGGAGCTGGTCGGTGGCGCTGTCCGACGGCGCATCGGTGTATCGCAATCGGTTCACAACGAGTTCCCGTGTGGATTTCTTACGACTGCCGCGGCGCAAGTATCGCAGATCGGTCGAGTGCCTCACTTCATCACGTAAATCACAGATAAATTCCCTCATGCTGTCACCCGATGTCTCTGCCGCAGCAACGATGACCTCTTTTGCCCCCCTCACATCGCCAAGAATTGTGACCAGCGCATCGCGCAGCTCCGCCACCGTGCGCTCACGCCGATCTGCTGTCGCTTGGGTGAAGTTCGGCGTCTGCACAGCCGCACCTGTGGGCACCACATCCTGCGTCAGCGAGGTATCAATAGTAGTCGCCATGGCAATGACGAAAATGTACTGGAATTCATGGCCTAAGTCAAGAATTCTTGTCTTCTTTAAGCCAAAAAGCCCGACATGGGCTTTTCCGCTTCCTCATGGGAATCCCCCTCAGTAGATGGTAGTTTGGACGCTCGTGGGAGTCGGGTTTGGGGAGGGTGCACTGTGGTAACTGTTCGTGGAACGCTCACCCGTTCCATTGCGGCATTTTGCGTCGTCAATGTCTGACATGCTGTTCAAGTCGTCATCCATCGTATTGCTGCAATCGCTGACTATCGACGCATTCGGCGAGAGATCACTCTTCGAGAGCTTGCCCTGCGTGAACAAGAGGTCGCGGAATTCACTGAGAGGCAAATCACTGGCCGTGAATTCATCGGGATCACATCCGCTGTCAGATTCATCCGAGGCACCGTCCCCATCAACATCATCCCTGCCATTGGTACAACTCGGCAGCATGACTCGCGCTGCATGGTGCGAAGCGCTGGTGGAACTGGAACTGCTGCTGCTCGTGCTCGCTCCCCCACCCGTCGTCGTGGTCGACAGAGGTAAGACAGGCGGCAGCGACGAAGGGTTGATAATCGGCTGCGTCGACACCACCGGCTTGGTATTGATAGGAGGAGCGGGCGTGACCGTGGTCGTCATCGGCGGCGTGGTGTACGGGGTCGACGTTCGCAAACTGTCATCCACTTTCAGAGGAGTGCTGAGGGGGCTTGTAAAGATCTGCTGGATCGGCAAGAGCATCCAGGGGTACCAAAACTGCACGAAGGAGGTCGAGGGTGGCAGGACGTTCAGAATATTCACGGCATTTTGCTCTTCTGTACAATCGATCCACGTGTAGATCTCCGGGTGCGTACACGCTTCCTTGCGCGTGATGTTCGTGACGTTCATAAAGGGGACCGAGGGCAGCGAAGTGGTCTGAACCGTTTCCGTCACAGGCTTCAACTCGAAGAACAGCACCCCGAACTCTTCGATAGTGACTGCTTCGTTGCCGTCGCCGGCGCTCTGGGCCGAGACCTGGATGCCGCCGGTCTTCGTGTGCTCGAAGACCATAGACCTGTCGACGCTGGTCAGTGCGGATGTGCCTATGGAACTGAGGGTATCGGGACCCACCGTAATCTTTCCGCAGGAGTACACCACAAAGATCGGAGATTCCTGCGCGGTGAACGTGACGACATCGCCGGACTTCAGAGAGATTGATGTCGTATCGGTGTTCTGTTGGACGATGCAACTGGGGACCAGTTGCTCGTCGACCTGAATGGGGGCGGGGGCCGGTTCAGGCTGAGCACTTTTCTCCTCACTGCACCACAAACACCACCAGGAATTCGTATCCTCCAACGCGGCCTCATGGACAGACGTTGTAGGCTCGTCGTCGCCAAACCACGAAGAGAAGAACGACGTGAGATCACCCTGCGCATGCGACGCGCCGCTTGCACAGATCACTGCAATAAGAGCCAGCCCGACGACGGTGCTCTGGATCGATCTGTGCGGATTCTGTCTCTTTCCCATGTGTATGTTGGTTACATGAATATTATACTACTTTTTAAGATTTTTGCAAACACCGGATAATGGTAGGATTGCCGCATTCCATCATTTATTCACATCTCATTGGCGTTTCTCGGCAGTCTGAGCCCCCTCCTGACCCTCAGCTGGCTGTGGCAGATAAAGGAGTGGCGATGGGACCGGTTGCTCGAACACCTTCGCCGCGAGGGGTGGGTGGGGCAGTTGTGGGGGGAGATTCGATCGAGCGTTGTTGGAATCTATGCCGCTGGAGTAATGGTTGGATGGTTACATGGTTGGATGGTGAGTGAAGGAGTGATTGTCCTCATGCTGTCTATCGTTACTGGATTGGGATTGATGCAGGTCATTCTCCGTAAACAGCGACGTCCTGTGCCGACGAAGAAAGCTATTACCGTGACAGGAACGGCTGCTCTTCTGACCCTCATCGTCACCATCGTTGTCAGCATCATGGGATTCAATGTGCTGCTGCCATTCATCATTCTGCTCCAGCCAGTGATGATCGCGTGCGCTTGGTTGCTCTGGTGGCCGGTCGATTCGGTGCTGAAAGCGAGGATTATGCAAAAGGCCCGCGCCCTGCGGAATTCCCACTCCGATATGACCGTCATCGGCGTGACCGGCAGCGTGGGGAAGACAACGACGAAGGAGCTGATCGCGTGCGTGCTAAAAGACCTGAAGCCCGACGTGACGCCTGCATATGTGAACTCGGAGATTGGTGTCGCGAATTGGCTGTCGGACAAGTTACGAATTACGGATTACGGATTACGGGAATCGAAATCCGAAATCCGAAATCCGAAATTATTCGTCGTCGAAATGGGGGCATATCAAAAAGGTGAGATCGCGTTGATGTGTTCATTCGTGAAGCCGACGCTCGGCGTCGTGACGATGGTGGGCACGCAGCACATCGC
>SICS01000023.1 GCA_009691305.1 Candidatus Peribacteria bacterium
TCCTCTGCCAACTACATCCTCGGCAACCTCTCCGTCGGCATGGCCAACGCTGCCAAGACCAAGCTCGAAGTGCAGGGCACCGCCTCCGGCTCCGAGATCTTCGGCACCCGCAGTATCGGAACGTCCGGCTCCCTCGTCGTCGGCACCACCGTGCGCTTCAAGTCGTACGTCTCCTGCTCTGCTCTTGAGACCTCCTCCACCGGCGCGCTTGTCTGCGGCACTGATGACACGGGAACTGGTGGCGGAAACTTCGGCTCCGGCAACGTCATCACGCTCACCTCCAACCGCTACGTCGAGGTCCAGGGTGACACGATGACCGGTGGCCTCCTTATTGTGAGCGGCGGCCACACCGGCCTCCCGACCATTGATGCAGGCCTCCTTCTTGAAATCGGAGGAACCGCTTCCGGCAGGAGTCTGCATGCGCAAGACACGCTGTCGTCTTCCGGGAAGCTGGTGATCTTGGGCGACATCCTTGCGAACAGCGTCATCTATAAGACCAGGGGGATTGCTTTCTCCTCGGGGGCGACGATCCTACAATCGAGCGGGAACAACGAGTTTGTCAACCTGGTTCACAGCGGCTTGGGAACGAATAACATCGTTCGATTGACGCCCGCAGGAGACCTGGTGAATATCGGTACGATACAGGCCGGAGAGGTGAACCTGAGGAGAGGGGGGACATTCCTCAGCAAGCAAGATTATGATGCAGGAACCAACCCAAAGGGCATTGCATCCGGTGACCTAAACGGCGACGGAAATGCAGACTTGGTTGCCGCAAATAACGGTACTAACACGATCTCCGTTCTCCTCAACAGCGGAACGGGGGGTTTCGTCGGCAAGGTCGACTACATAACGGGAACCCATCCGCGGACCGTTGCTATTGGTGACCTGAACGGCGACGGAACAGCGGATATTGCCGTTGCCGATGATAGCAGCACCAACGTCTACGTGTTGATCAATGCTGGCAGCGGCGTCTTTCTTTCGCCGGTAGCGTACGCGGTGGGGTCGACCCCCTACTCCGTAGCCATCGGGGATCTGAACGGCGACGGAAAGGCAGATCTCGCCGTTGCCAATAACAGCTCCTCCTCCATCTCCGTCCTCTTGAACGTCGGCAACGGAACATTCGCTGCCAATACCGACTACACAGTCTCTACACCTACAGCCGTCGTCATCGGGGATCTGAACGGTGACGGAAAGGCAGATCTCGCCGCTTCCTCAATTGGAGCTCCAAACAATGTCGTCGTGCTGATGAACAAAGGAAATGGAACTTTTGCCGCCAGCGTGGATTACACAGCGGGATTTAGCCCGCAGAGCGTCGCCATCGCCGATCTGAACGGCGATAGGAAGCTGGATCTTGTCGTTTCCTACTTCTCCGATACGTTCGTGTCCGTCTTCATTAACGTCGGAAGGGGGATTTTTGCCGCCAAGGCGGATTATGCAACAGGAAACATTAGCTCGTTCGTTGCCGTCGGCGACCTGAACGGCGACGGAAAAGCGGATATTGTCACAAGCAACAATAGCGACAACACCGTTTCAGTGTTGCTCAACAAGGTGAACGGCACATTCGCCGCCAAGGCGGATTACATCACCGGCACAGGACCGTCTGAAGTGACGATTGCGGACTTTAATGGCGATGGGAAGGCGGATCTTGCAGTCGCAAACAGTACTCCCACAGTGTCCGTCTTGATGAACAATAGCCGCACCGCCTTCTATGTCTCGGCCGGCACGGGTGGCGCGGTGGGCATCGGCACGGCTACCCCGGGTTCCGCGCTTGCGGTGTCCGGCGCGGTAATCATCAGCGGCAACGGACGGCTGAGGAACGGCGCACCGGATTCCGGCATCGCCCTGGAAGTCATCGGCACAATGTCCGGCCATGTCATCAAGGCAATGGACAAGCTCGTCTCCTCTGGCACGCTCGCCGTCCAGGGGGCATCCGTCTTCATGAGCAACACCACCACCAAAGGGACCATCTCCGGCGCAGCACTCCAGATCATGGGACAGGGCGGCACTGCCAACTACATCCTCGGAAACCTTGCGATTGGTCAGACAACGGCCGATGCCAAGCTCGATGTCCTCGGTACGATCTCCGGCTCTTCCCTGACCGTCTCCGGGCTCAACGCCGGCAACTGCGACGTGAAGTCGACCAACGGCGTGCTCTTCTGTGGACTGGATGACGCCGGTTCCCAGGCGTCGACGGACCTCCGCTACGTCCAGAAGTCCGGATCCGTGATGACCGGAGGATTGCTGATCCAGAACGGCGTCATCCATGACACCCTACCCACCATCGATGCGGGCGTTCTGCTCGAGGTCGCAGGTGTGATGTCCGGACGCGTTTTGCGCGCACAGGATACGCTCGCCTCGTCCGGGACGCTCTCCGTCCGAGGAGAGTCTACTCTCTCGGGTGCGCTCCTCGTGGGCTCAGGGGCCAGGTTCGGCAAGGACGTCACCACCCGTGGTGCGTTCTCCGGCAATGCCCTCACTGTTAGCTCCCTCAAGTCCTGCGGCACGCTTTACACGACAACCGGAGGCGTCGTCACCTGCGGAGGCACGGTCGTGAAGAAGAAGACCTACAACCAAACGGTCAACGCGTCCGTCGTTCTGGTGGAAGATGGCGACCAGTCGTGGAAAATGGGGGCGAACCAGACGTGGATTTTCCACATCAGCAACATTGTCCGCGCGGCAAGCGCGGTGCCGGGCATGGACTTCGCTATCAGTGCGCCGCCTGACGCTAACTGCAACTACCAGGTGACGGACATTGATGCTGCGATCGTCGGTTCTGGTTCCACAACGTGTTACAAGCAGCTTTCGGTCTCCATTCCGGCCGTCTCGCACGGTACCCGCCGGTGGGTGGAAGTCTTCGGAACCATCGTCAACGGCGCGAACGCCGGTTCCGGAGCACAGCGATGGTCGCAGAAGCTGTCGAACGCAAGCAACTCTCAGGTGCTTTCCGGCTCGACGCTGATCGCGTTCCGTCCCGTTGGCTCCGACCTTGCCGAAGTCTACCGCACGACTGACCCCGGCGTGTTGCCGGGCACCGTCGTCAGTATCGATCCGGACCTGCTTGCGGGCGTGAAGCGCTCCGCTGCGCCATACGATAAGAACATGCTCGGCGTCATCTCCACCGATCCTGGTTTGACCATTGGAGGCAAGGATCTCGTGGATGGCAAGGGCGGACGGCCGGTGTACCTCGCACTTGCCGGACGCGTGCCGGTGCTGGTCACCGACGAAGGCGGGCCGATCCATGCGGGCGATTACCTCACGTCCTCTCCCACGCCGGGATACGCGATGCGCGCGAACCACGGCGGCTCGATCATCGGTCAGGCTCTCGAGGACTTCACGGAGGGGACGCACGGCGCCATCACGGTGTTCGTAAAGAACACGGTCATCAGCGCGCTCGATGCCGAAGGCGGACTGTTCACCGAGACCGGTTCGATGATCACGATGCACAGCTCGCTCACGCTCTCCGGTTCGCTGATCACGACGGGCTCCGCCCTCTTCGGCTCTGGCATCGTCATCCAGTCCTCGACCACTGACTCCAGCCAGAACCTCTTCCAAATCTCCTCCGGCGTTCATTCCGGCAGCGGCGGCGGCCTCGACCCTGTCTTCCGCGTCACTGCAGGCGGCGATGCGTTTGCCGACGGCGCGTTCACCGGAGGCGGTGCGGACTATGCCGAATGGTTCACGACGGCCGATGCCGACCTGAAGTTCGGCGAAGCGGTGTGTATCGACATCACTCGCGCCAACAGCGTCCGCCGGTGCACGCGCTCGGGTGACGGCGACATCATCGGTCTTGTCTCTAGCAGTGAACAGGCCGCCTTCATCGGTAACAAGTTCTCGGGCGCTGAGGGCCTGCCTGTGCCGGGCACCGTGCTCGTCGGTCTCCTCGGCCAGCTCTCCGCCGACATGGTCGTTGAATCCGGTTCCACGATCCGTCCGGGCGACGCGCTCGCCGCGGGTAGCCTGCCGGGTACATTGCGTAAGGCGTTCGCTGGGGAATCCACCGTCGGTGTCGCGCTGGAAGGCATCGACTCCGGACGCGGCATGCGCAAAGTCCTCATCTCGCGCAAGAACCAGTCCGTCACCGCGGAATCCGTTTCGGAACGCGTGATGCAGACGGTCAAAGACCTGAAGATCGAAGACGAACTTATGCTTTCGTTGCAGCAGGCTGTGCGGAACTTCAGTGCGTCGGGCACGCTCATTGAGCCGATCGCCCAGGAAGTGCAGCGCCAGGTCTCTGCGCTCAGCATCGAAAGCATCACCGACCGCCTCGCAACTCTTGAATCTCGCATTGCTGCGCTCTCTGGCTCCCTGGCAGATGGGAGCGGGCGTTCGGCCCGCGGCATACTGGAGGGCGGATCGCAGGCAGGCATGCCTGCGCCCATGGGTGGGGATTCTCTCGCGCTCTCCGGCTCCCTCACCGCCAACGCACTCCGCGCACAGACCCTCTCACTCGACCAGAACCTGACCGCCGTGGATGGCCGGTTTGCCGGTGACCTCTACGTGGATGGGATCTTCAACGTCCGCGACCTGTACGTGCCGAACGGCGTCCGCATCGACGGCGGCATCAGCGCGGGGTCCATCGAAGTCGAATCGGGTGCGGTGATCAACGGCACGCTTACACTCAATAGCGAGCTGAACCTCACCAAGGGTATGGTCTTCGCCTCGGGCTCACTGCTCACGGCGCATGACATCATCGTCAAGAGCGCCCTCCAGGTCCTGGGCCCGATCACGATCCAGGGCCTCGCCAGCTTCCTGGGCGATGTGCAGATCAAGGGCCAGCTGACGCTCAGCAACCGCCAGGCGGGCTACGCCGAAATCCCGGCGACGGGCACGTCTGTCAGCATCCGCTTCACGACGCCGCTCACCGGCGAGCCGGTCGTCACCGTCACGCCCAACGGCAGAGTCGGCAGCGAGTGGTGGACCGAATCGGTCACGGCCAGCGGCTTCACGATCAGCATCGACAAGCCCGCCCGCAACACTGTCCGCTTCTCGTGGACGGCTCTCACCACGAGCGGTGCGGAACTCACGACGGGCAACGTGGGCGAGGCGTCGGTCGAAAATGGGCTGCTCACATTCCAGGTCGATTCCCATGGTGTGCCGGTCAGCTCCGATGCCGCGTGGAACTCCTGCATCCGCAACCATCCGCTGCTCACCGGCGACGGTTCGCCGATCAGCTGCAGCGCATACCATGATGCGTATGTGTGGGAGCACCCCGATCTCCGTATCCGCTTTACCTACAACACCAGCCTGAACCCGGCGCTGTTGCAGTTGCCGGAAGGATATGTTGTTGAGGTTGTTGGTGGGACGGAAGAGGGGACAGAGAGTTCTTCTTCCTCCAGCGAACAGCCGGTCGAGAGCTCCTCTTCGAGCAGTGTCAGTAGCGAGGAATCCTCCAGTTCTTCCAGTGTGAGCAGCGAGTCCTCCTCTTCTGAGGAATCGTCCTCGTCATCCGAAGAGTCTTCCTCGTCGTCATCCGACGAAGGCGAAGAGCTCTTCACCCCACTGCCGCCGGAGGGAGAAGAGGGGGGGTAGATGGGGGATGTTCCACCAGAAAGGCCGTGCTATGGCATTGACGACACCTCCGACGATGATTCTGATGATGAAGACATCTCCGATGATGATGACTCCGAAGATGACTCCGATGATTGAGATGACGAGGATGAGGCCGCTGACGAGGAAGATGAAGAAGACGAACTAGAGGATGAAGACGAAGAAGAGCTAGATGATGACGACGCACATTGCCCCTCGGTGATGCGGCCGATGCCCTTGGTGTACATGGGATTGTCCATGCCGAAGAGGTTGAACTCCACCAGGTTTCTCACGTCCTCCACGCGCGTCAGGGGATCGCACAGGGGGTCACGGTCCACTCGGTAGGAAATGGCGAAGGAGCCTTGGCTATTCGGGGTAATGGCCCTGCAGTCGACTGCTCTCTCATCCGTGGTGCATCCCGACACAGGGTCGAGCATGGTGACCCCGGCGACGCAGCCCTTCCAGAGCCACGCCTTGGCGTTCGCGGTGGATGCGCCCCCGAAGTTTTCCTGGGCGATGGTATAGACGTACGAATCGCATGGTCCCAAAGGCGTTGAGGTTTCCCACTTGCCACTCATGACGCTTCCGCCGCCTTCCACATCCGTGATGGTCACGTACCGGCGGTCGCCGTAGGAATTTTCCAGTAGGACCACGCCCGCCCGGTCGGGCCGTCCACGCAGGCGCGAGAAGGAGGCCTCCGTGAGCCCACCGATGAACACCCACGGGTGTACTGGGAACACTTCGTCAAAACCGGAATCCCGGGTCTGGAGTGACGTGCCCTTCATAAGGATGCCCCCTGGGGCGTAGAAGCCCCAGCCCGAATCGCTATCGCCGGACTGTGAGAGGAGTTTCGCGCGGTTCATTCCCTGCAGGGTCTGTTCCGTTGCGGTATCTAGACGGGTAAGCGCTATAAACCGCAGTGGCGCAATGACCGTGATGCTCACGAGGATCCCCATGATGCCCACGATGATGAGCATCTCCATCAAACTGAAGCCGCCGCGCCGGCTTCTCGGGGATGCCGTGGTACGCGAAGAGGAGTTCTTGGCTACGGAGGTGCTGTTCAAAATTGTCATAGTTGGCAAGCCACAGTATGGCGCTCACTGTATCAGTATATGAACAGTTCCGCATCCGTGAAGAACCGCTTCACCTCCTTCTCCGCCGTCTCGGGGCTGTCGCTCGCGTGCGCCACGTTCACCATCTGGTCCACGCCGAATTCCGCGCGCAGCGTACCGGGGGCGGCCTTGTGGCTGTCGGTAACGCCGAGCATGTCACGCATCTTGGCCACGATGTCATCACCCTCGAGTACGAGCGCAATCACGGGGATCGAGCCCATGAACTTCTCCACCTCCGGGTAGAACGGCTTGTCCGCGATGTGTGCGTAGTGTTCGCGCAGGACGGTGGGGTCCAGGCGGACCATCTTGCAGCCACGGATCTTGAAGCCCGCATCTTCGAAACGGGAGATCACTTTGCCGGTGAAGGCTTTCTCAACGGCGTCTGGCTTGAGGAGGATGAGGGTGCGTTGCATGAGGCGAGTATAGGAGAGGGCCCCGCCTTCGCCAAGGCTACGGCGGGCAAGTAGGGCTAGGGTTAAAGCCAAAAGGGGGTATCCTCCTTCCTATGAAAGGAGTCCTCATCTGCGGCGGTTCGGGCACGCGGCTCCGCCCCCTGACGGAAATCACCAACAAGAGCCTGCTTCCGGTGTATGACCGGCCGCTCGTCGAATATCCGCTGCGGACCCTCATCGCGGGGGGCGTTACGGACATCGTCGTCATCTCGGGCAACGAGCATATCGA
The DNA here is from genome assembly GCA_009691305.1 of Candidatus Peribacteria bacterium. Lineage (GTDB taxonomy): Bacteria > Patescibacteriota > Gracilibacteria > Peribacterales > Peribacteraceae > JABFSS01. Next base: position 7,320 of record SICS01000023.1, read on the forward strand.
CCAGATGCGCGGATACCTGGGCGACGGCACACGCTTCGGATGTACGTGCACATACCAAGTCCAGGAGAAGCCGCAGGGGATCGCGCAGGCACTGGGCCTGGCCGAAACATTCGCCGCTGGCGATTCCATCTGTGCCATCTTGGGCGACAACATCTTTTTTGATGACCTTGCCTCTTCCATCAAGTCCTTCAAGACCGGTGGTCACGTTTTCTTGAAAGAGGTGACCGATGCGGAACGCTTCGGCGTCGCCGAGCTCAATGGAAAATGGAAAATGGAAAATGGAAAATGCGAGGTGATTTCCATTGAGGAGAAGCCGAAGAAACCCAAGAGCAATTTGGCGGTCACGGGATGTTATCTCTACGACAACCGCTGCTTCGACGTCATCAAGAACCTGAAGCCCTCGGCACGCGGCGAATTCGAGATCACCGACGTCAGCCGCTGGTACATGGAACAGAAAGCCCTCACCGCCTCCGTCCTCAAAGACGAATGGATCGATGCAGGGACGTTCGAGAGCCTGCATCGTGCGGCGGTGATGGTGAGGGAACGAAAATGATCTCGGGTTTAATAAAGTTGTGCGTACCGTTTGGCAATCCCATCCCAGTCATATCCCTGGGCATTTCTGATGCCTGCTGATGCAAGCTTCATCTTCAAGTCAGCATCAGAGAGAAGCCGAGTCATGGCGTCCGCCGCTTTCGCCGCATCATCTGGTCCCACAAGCAACCCGGTCACTCCATCCTTCACGATCTCCGGGATTCCGCCCACGTTTGTCGCGACCACCGCACAGCCTGCTGCTTGTGCCTCCAGGAACACATTCCCCATCGCCTCGCTCCGCGAGAGTCCGCAGAAGATTTCGGCCTCGGCATACTCCCTGTGGAGCTCCTCACCGGTGCGGTATCCGCAGAAGACGACGGTATCTGCGATGCCGAGGTCCTGTGCGAGGGCTTCGAGTGATTGTCTTTGCGACCCTCTGCCTATGATATGTAATGAAATGGTTGGATGGTTAGATGGTTGGATGGTGAGTTGTTGATACGCTTTCAGGAGGACATCGACGCCTTTCATCTGCTCCAGTCGTCCGATGAACATGATGCGGCCGGGGGTTTTGGGCGTCGCATCACAGATCTTCCGAATCAGCGCGAAGTCCACGCCATTCGGGATGACGGTGACGTCACTGCGGCCAAGCGTTGCCGCCTGATCGGCGAGGACTGTACTGATTGCCGTGATGACGTGCGGGTTGCGTAGGATGTGTCGGCGGAGGAAGCCGCGGTTCGTCGTCTGCAGGGTCAGGATCTGCTTCACGCCGGGGATGATCGCCGTGCAGGCGTGGAGCGCGAGGCCTGCGAAGGATTCCAAGATGGCGTGCAGGACGTCTGGCTTGAATCTCCGCGCGGCGAACGGTGCGAGGAAGGGGTAGAGCCACTTGTCGAAAGGGAATCCACATCCGACACGAATGACGCGAACCGGGGAAACCCCCTCCCCCCGGCCCCCTCCCCCCTGCGGGGGAGAGGGGGAGAGGACGTCATTCCGTGGGAGGTCACGACGTAACTTTGCCGTGATGATCGTGATGTCGAATTCATCGGAGAGCCTCAGTGCCACTTCTTCTGCACATGCTTCGGCGCCACTTCTGAAAGGGGAGAGGAATGCCGACAAGATGACGACACGTTTTTTCATAGCGCTTCGAAGAGTTTGCGGTACGTCTGTCCGACAACCTCCCAACTGAACATCTCATCTATTCTTTTTCTTGCGGCGTCACCCATCATCTTCCGTTTCGACGCATCCTCAATCAGCCGTCGCAGATGCGATGCGAGAGCTTCACGGTCACCGGCAGGAAAGAGGAACCCCGAGATGCCGTTCTGGATCAAATAGGCGTTGCCTCCCACATTGCTTGCCACGCATGCGCAGCCGCTGGCCATCGCTTCCATCAGGGCATTGCTCAGGCCTTCGCTGTAGCTTGGCAGCACAAAGATGTCCGTCTTGTTGAGGATCTCCGGAATATCGGTGCGCAGGCCGGTGAAGTTCACCTGCTGCTCGTATTGCTGCACGAGAGGATGGTTCTCCTTGAACCAGCCGACGACTTGGATCGTCACGTCGGGGGACTTCAGCGATGTGGCTGCAGCGAGGAAATCATCCACTCCTTTTACTGATTCTAATCTTCCAATATAGGTGATTGTGAGATGGTTAGATGGATGGATGGTTGAATGGTTAAATGGTTGAGGGTCAATTCCTGTGGGAATGACTTGGGACTTTCTCCACACGCCCAAGCGGCGGAGGAGGGTTTCCGATTGCGGATGGAAGAAGACCATCCGGTCGGCGCAGAGCATGATCAGCCACCCCAGCGTCCACGCGTAGAGAGCAGCGCCGATTTTGGGGATGCTCCCGCGCGGCCACCACGTCATGCCGACGAGTGCATCGGTGAGGAGCGTCGTGCGAATGCCGCGCAAGCGCAGGGTGACCACCGAGATGGATGTCCAGAAGAGGATCTTGTTGCATACGACGATGTCGGGCTTCTCTTCTTTGATGATCTTGCGTACGAGGCCGGTGAATCCCGGTGCGATGCCGTAGTTCCATGGGTCGGGCAGGAAGAAGTCTTTCTTGCGATAGACCGTCAGGGTGGGGGAGACAATTTCCTTGCCCGCCATGTCGCCCATGCATGCCACCACCACGCGGTACCCGAGACGCTGCCAAAGATCAGCCAGCTTGTATGAACTGACCATCCAACGGTGTGGTTCCTTCCAGTAGGGGGAAATCAGGAGGATTGTTTTCATGCGCGCGTAGAATGAAAAATGAAAAGTGAAAAGTGAAAAATACGTCCATTATTCATTTTTCATTTTTAACTTTTCACTATCTAGTCCCGCCTCTCGTAAAGCCATTTCTCTCACCATCTTCGCGTGGCGCTGCTCCAGTTCCTCAATGCGGATGATCATATAGAACACCATGAAGAAGAGGACGCCGAGGAAGGTGAAGATCACGGCGTTCTCGCGGTTGGCGATGCCTGTGACTGTGGAGAGGTACGTGAGGAACTGCGGAAAGATCGCGATCGCCGAAATCGCGCACCAGAAGACCGTCCAGAAGCACGCTTCCCACACCGTCTTCTTCTGCCGGAACACGAGGTTCCATGCGTAGAGCACCGCCGTCAGCGAGATGACGGGAGCGACGACCTGATAGGGAGTGAGCGTCATAAGGATGTCATTATAACAGATCTGAGAGCGGGCATACCTGCCCGCGGAAAACCGGCGTAGGCGCAGGCAAGTATGCCTGTGCCCAGGAATAGGGGTTTATCATCTCAAAAATGACCTCAACAATATTTTCATCGCAGTCTTGACCCCATTTCCAAACGACTGTCCTTTCGCCAGGGTGTATTCCGAGTAGATGACTTTCGTGGGGACCTCGGCAACCCGCCATTTGTGCTGGACCGACTCGCGGACAATCTCGGTGCAGAACTCGAACCCCCGCATGCGCAGATCGACCTGTTCCAGCGCGCGCGGCCCGAACACTTTGTACCCCGACTGGCTGTCCTGCACCCACCGGCCCGTGGCCAGCAGGGTCACGATGTTCCCGATGCCGTTGAAGAGCCGCCGCACCGCGGGGATGCGGTTGCGCTGGCCGAAGCGGTTCGCGAAGACGATGTCGGCTTCGTCGCGCTTTACCGGTTCCAGCAATTTCGGGATGTCGGCGGGATCGTGCTGCTCATCGGCGTCCAGCGTCACGACGCTGGTGGCGCCCATGCGGCGCGCCGCTTCAATCCCCGTCATCGTTGCTGCGCCGGCTCCGCTGTTCTCGCCGTGCCGGATCACGCGCGCGCCCGCGGCGGCTGCCACTGCGCCCGTCCCATCCGTCGACCCATCGTCGACCACGATCACCGTGTCCACGAACGGCTGCGCGCTACGCACCACGTTACTGACGCGGGTTGCTTCGTTATAAGCCGGTATCACTGCCACGAGCATGGGAAGAGGGTAATGATAGAGCCGAAAAGAGGCAAAGGAGGAAAGTGAGGCAAGGGAGGCAAGAGAGCCTAAATGCAGTATTTTTCTTTTGCCTCTTTCTTCATGGGATCAGGATGAACGCCAGCCCCGCGCCGGTATCACTGATGGCGACCTGCAGGTGCGAGAGCGGGTTGTTCACAAACTCGACGAACGCATTCACCTTCTTGTGCAGCGAACCGTTCTCATCCTTCTCGATCGTCGACGTGTTCGTGTCGAACACGATGCTGTTGAACTTCAGGTACTTCAGGCGCCGGATCGTCAGCTCGGGATCGCGTTCCTGGTAGAGGCAGTTGAACATGTCGAGCTGGTGGTCGTTGATGGCGATGATCTCCAGGTTCTGTGGGATGAAATAGGGGATGAAAGTCCCGATGCGGTAGAGGTACGGACGGTCAGGCATGGTCGAGTGCCGGTCCACGGCCGTGGCTGAGATGCCGTCGTAGTACGGGATCGTGATCTCGCGCAACGCGTCAGCGGAGACTTTCCCCATGGAGTATTCCAGGATGTTGCGCTGCTGCTCAAACTGCCAAAAGCGCATGTTGAAGGCGATCAGCAGCGAGAACGCGAGCAGAGTCCCCATCACGATCTTGTTGGGGCGATCCGGCGCGTGTTGCAGCAATGCTTCCAGCCCCACGGCCAGCCCCAGGAAGATGCCGATGCCATACCACGGGATGCCATTGCCCAGGAAAATCCATTCCATGAGCATCATCACCGTCGCACCAAAGAGCCATCGCAGCCACCGGCCTTTCCTCGTCCAGAAATACGGCAGGAGGAGGAGCAGCGGGAAGAGTAGGAGCGCGGGAACCGTCGTCACGTAGTAGCCGGTTGCGTCCAGGTTCATCACGGTCCGCCAGGGGAGCGTCAGGTAGTGCGACCATCCCTGGCCGAAGCCCCAGTAGCGGTCGAGTTCCTCCAGCGCACCCGTCGCCTTGCAGGCGGGGTTCGTCTTATCCACCGCTAGGTCGCCCGGCATGGTGTCGGTATCGATCACGGGGGAGATTTTGTTGGGGACGGAGCCGCGCGGTTGCGGCATGATCCTTCCCTGTTCGATGGCCGTGTGCTCGGCCCATGGGAGCACAGCGAGCGCGAGGCCCAATGCCAATGCGCCGAAGAGCATGGCCATCGGTAATAGCGCAGGACGTTTGCGCCAGTACGACCATGCGATGCAGCCGATGCCTGCGCCGATCAGCGCGCCGCTGACGGAGATGTCCATCCATGCAGGCGGGGTTCCTCCCAAGATCCGAGTGGCGATCTGATCCACCGAGGCCACGCCCTGCCACAGGTATAACTCGCATGTCAGCAGGAACATTCCCAGGAACGCGCGCCAATCGAACATCGCGCCCACGAAGAGCGCGAAGAGCGGCAGGATCACCATGATCGACGTGACCTTCGTCGCGAACGCGATGCCAAGGAAGATTCCGGTGAGAATCAAGAGCGGCATTGCATGCCGTAGGGGCGGTTCGCGAACCGCCCCAACATTGGCATCTGCGTTCTCATCGGTCTCCGGCAACATCGCAAGTAGCAATGCCAACGTCGCGAGCACGCCGAAGAAAAAGATAGCGTTGTCGATCTTCATGTCGGCGTACGAGAAGTGCCCGACGAGCGGCAAAGTGTAATAGATGAGTGCGCTCAGGAATCCGCTGCGGTGCCCCAGGAACGTCCGCGCGAACGCGAAGACGCCGAAGACCGCCAGCACGCCGGACGACCAGTTGACCATCATGGAAGCCGTGGCCCCGGCTGGGCTGCCATAGCCGAAGAGAAGAAATCCGAGCGAGGTGAGGTACGACCAGTCGAACGGCGACATGGTCGAGATGAACCGGCCGTAACTCACCAGGAGCCGCGGTCGGTTTAGGTAGCTGCCTAGGTCATCCCATCCGATCGGAAAGGGGCGCACGACCTGGAGGAAGTTCAGCGCAAGATAGCTCATGAGGAGGAATCCAAGCAGTAGTGAGATATCCCACCACCGGTACTCGCGTTCCCACGTGGCGGTGCAGAACTTTTTCGCCCAGTAGAGCGTGTGGGGATAGGCGACCACGGGGATCGCTAGTGCCAGGACCCACCCGCTTGCGGCCACATAGATGCCTGCCACGGCGAGCGTCCAGAGCAGGGCGATGCCCATGCTCGCGCCAACTCCCGCGCTGAAGACCAGCTCCAGCAGGTCGTTGGGCGCGCGATAGCGAATCCATCCCAGCGCCATCCGCCCAAGGATCAAGAACTCCGCCAGCAGCAGGAATACGAAGAGGACCTGTGCCAGCACGCGCGTCACGAATGCTTTCTCAATGCACCACCCGCTCATCATGTAGATACCCGCCCCCGTCTGCGATTGCCCCAGGGAGTCGAGGCAGCCTTGTGCCAACATCGTCTGGTAATCGTTCTGGAGCGTCTGCAACGCGTGCTCGCTGACGCTGTACGTGCCCTGCGTCGGTTCGGGATAGATGCGCTGCGATCGGTCATCAACGGTGCCAAAGCTGGTGATGGTCGAGAACAACCAGACGCTCACGACGAAGAGCAGGAAAATCTTCCACGGCGCCCAGACGATCCGCACGACTTTCCGGTTGGTCGCCATCCACCGCCAGCCGCAGAATGCCGCCCATGCCACGAACCACAGGATCGCGTACCAAAGGAACGGCGCCGCGCGTACGAACGTGTGCAGCACGAAGGGTTTGATTGTCGCGATGCCTTTGCAGAAGTACGCGGTGTCCCCGCAGGACGCCGAAATCGCCGAGATCGTCTCGTCCGGCAGCATTGCAGCTCCGTGGTAGGGCACCCCCAGGTAGACGAGAAGGGAATAGAAGCCTCCCAGCAGCAGCAGGGTGAACAGGGTGATGCTCAGGTATTGGGTTGTCCGGATGTTCATCAGGAACAGTATAGGGCTAGGGCTAGGGCTAGGGCTAGGGATAGGGATAGGGATAGGCGTTGTCATCCTGAGCTTGCGAAGGACGACAACGCCGACGTCTATGGTTCGCAAGCTCACCATGACATCGGCTTTTCTACGCCGTACACTTCATTCTCCCATACTCAACCTCGACGCCATCCGCCGGCAATTTCCTCTCCTGAATCAGCAGATTGAGGGCCATCCGTTGGTCTACCTCGATTCCGCAGCGACTGCGCAAAAACCCCAAGCCGTCCTGGATCGGATGGAGAAGTTCTATACGGAAGAGAATGCGAACGTGCACCGGGGCATGCACGTGCTCGCCGAGCGTGCGACCGTCGCATATGAAGGAGCGCGTGAGGTTGTCCGGACATTCATCAACGCCGCCCACCCGGAGGAGATCATCTTCACCAAGAGTTGCACGGAGTCGATCAACCTCGTCGCGAAATCGTGGGGGAGGAACAATCTCCACAAGGACGACGTGGTTCTCCTTTCCATCCTTGAGCACCACAGCAATATCGTCCCGTGGTTGCAGCTCAAAGAAGAAATCGGGATCAAGGTGAAGTGGGTCGATATCGACGATCGCGGACAGTTCCGCCTCGATCACTTCATCGACATCATGGATGACGGCGGCGTCTGCCTGGTGGCCATCACCGCCCAGAGCAACGTCCTCGGCACGCGCCCCCCTCTCAAAGACATCATCACGAAGGCGCACGAGCACGGTGCAGTGGTGCTTGTCGATGCCGCGCAGTCCATCAGCCACGGTGCTACCGATGTCCGTGCGCTCGACTGTGACTTCCTCGCGTTCAGCGGACACAAGCTCTATGGCCCCGACGGCGTGGGCGTGCTCTACGGCAAGCGGGAACTCCTCCAGGCGATGCCCCCATTCCTCGGAGGCGGCATGATGATCAAAGAGGTTCGCTCCGATGCATTTACGTCTGCTGATCTCCCGCAGAAGTTTGAAGCGGGAACTCCGCCGATCTCCGAGGCGGTCGGGCTGGGCGCGGCCATCGAGTGGCTTGGGCAATTTTCTTGGAAGGATATCGAAGCCCATGAGCAAGCATTGATCGCAGCCGCCATCATCGAATTGCGAAAGGTGAATGGGTTACAAATTTTAGGGCATCCCGTGGGCGCGCAAAATTTTGCACCCGTACATTCCGGATGTATTGGTTTTACAATCGACGGCATCCATCCTCATGATTTGACTGACATCTTGGGAAAGAAGGGGATCTGCCTCCGCGCGGGGCACCACTGCACGCAGCCGCTCCACCGCGCACTCGGCATCACTGCCTCGACCCGGTTGAGTGTGGGGATCTATAACACGCTGGAAGAAATCCGTTCCGTCCCCGCAGCGATCACTGCTGCGCAGTCGACCCTTCGTTCGGCCTTTCCTCTACGATAGACCCCGTTATGGACCTCTACGCCGAGAACATTCTCGACCATTATCGGCACCCGCGAAACAAGCTCCCTCTCCCCGCGGGAGAGGGTCGGGGCCTGCCCGTCCGTAGCTCCGAAGGAGCGAAGGCGGGTGAGGGTGTAGAAGAAGTCACGCACGAAGAAGTAAACCTCAGCTGCGGCGATGCGCTCACTATTGGGCTATCGATCAAGAACGATCACGTCACGGGTGTGGGGTGGGAAGGATCCGGCTGTGCGATTTCGCAGGCGGCGATGTCGCTCCTCAGTGAAGAGCTGGTCGGGAAGTCCCTCAAGGACATCGATGCGATGAAGAAAGAGACTGTGTACGAATTGCTCGGGGTGCCCGTGGGCCCGCGGCGGTTTAAGTGTGCGCTTCTCTGTCTCCACACTCTCAAAAATGCAGTCCGAAAATTCAGGAAAGAAGAAGTGAGGGGGTGGAGTGAAACAGTCGGCGGATAATCACCGCCCAAAGATCACCCGCCGTAGGACAAAGCTCACGGGTGCGACCACCAGGATCGCGAGGGCCTTGGCCGTCAGGTACTCGAAACCGTTGTTGTAGAAGGGGATCGCCAGCACGATGCAGGCGACCGCGATGAAGGCGTAGAAGGCCACGGAGTTACTGAGGGGGACCGTTTTGTAGCCGCCCCAGCGGCGGAACTGCAGCCCGAGCATCGCGACTGCCGCGACGGCGCTCGAGATGATGAAGCCGGCGGTCACGTCGGCTTTGAATATTCCGATGGCGATCCAGAGCGTGAGTAGGTCGATGGCGGCACCCACCACACCGCGCAAGACGAAGGTGCCCAGGCTGATGAAGAGCGGCGAGTAGCGCGGCCAGCGGATCCGCAGGACGGAGAAGAACGCCTCGTTGATTTCGGGGAAACCCAGGTTGGATGTGCCACGGCGCCGGTTCACGAAAAGCGTCGGGACTTCGGCGAATATCAATCCTGCCTTGTGGATCTGCCATGCAAACTCCGAGAGGACCACATAGCCAGTCGCGTCGATCTTTTCGAAATCAATCGCTTCCATCGCGCGGCGCGTGTAGGCACGGAAGCCGTTGGTGTAGTCGTTGATGGGGATGCTCAAGATGAAGCGTGCGTATACGTTCGCCCAGTGGCTGAAGAACGTCCGCTTGCGCCCCCACTCCCGGATCTCGGCCCCCGGAACGTAGCGCGAGCCGATCACGCAGTCGCATCCGTTGCCGAGCTTGTCCCGGAGCCGCTGCACTTCCTCCGGCTTGTGCGAGAAGTCGGCGTCCATCTCCATCAGCGTGTCGTACCCCTCCTTTATCCCGATCTGGCATCCCTCCATCACGGCCGATCCTCGGCCGCCTTTGCCTTCGCGCACCAATAATCGTAGGGGTCGTTCGCCAACACCCACTATTGCGGGGTCAATGTTGATTCGCGCTTGCGCTTGTCTCACCACGTCCGCCGTCCCGTCCGGCGAAGAGTCGTCCACCACCAGGATGTCGATGTCGCTGTAGAGTTCGAACAACCGGTCGATGAGCTGCACGATGTTCTGTCGCTCATTGAAGGAGGGGATGATGATGAGGGTCGGCTTGTTCGGCACTGCTCGATTTTATACCCATTCTAGGTGATGTCATCCTTCGCAAGCTCAGGATGACATGGCATTGACTGTCGCCTTGAGCCCATCCGCGAGCGGCGTCCACGGCATCCCTTTCAGGGCAGAATGCATCGGCAGCACCGGGAACGACGGCCCCTCGGGTTGCGATGTGTCGAACTCAATGCCCATCTCAGGTTTCACCAGACCGCGGATCATCTCCGCGAGTTGCCGGATGCTCACGCGCTCCGGCGGGCAGAGATATTCCACACCAGTCACATTTTTCTCAATGAGCGTCATCAGTGCCGGCCCTACGTCTGGCGCATAGAGGAACGAGCGCATCTGTTTCCCGCTGCCCCACACGGTGAACGAGCCCTGTCCTTCCCGGCACTTTTTGATCAGCGACGGGATCACGTTTGCTTCGGGTCCAAAGTTATCTCCAGGGCCGTACGCGCTCGATGGCCGCACGATGAGGAGAGGGGACTTCATCTCTGCGCAGACCTCCCGCCAATGCTGTTCACAGCGGAGCTTCGCGGCGGCGTAGCCATCGGCAATATCATCAATACTTGGAGAGCGGGCATACTTGCCCGCTTGGCAGGCATGTATGCCTGCCCCCAGGTTTTCAGGATACGCCCCCAAAATCGCTGTGCTGAAGAAGGTCACCGGGATCGGCTTGCCCTGTTCGAGGAGAGCTTTCGAAAGCACATCGGTCATCCCGATGTTCGCCTCCATCACTTCTTTCCGGTGCGCCAGGTGGTACGCCACGTTCTTGCGGAATGATGCGAGGTGGAAGACGCGGTCGACGCCGACAATGATCTTCTTACAGAAATCCGGATTGCGAAGATCTCCATCGGCGTGGGAAGGGGCAAGCACCTCCACGCCACGGCTCCGAAGATGTTCCGCGATGGATGTCCCGATCAAGCCGCTGCCTCCCGTCAGGAGAATTTTCTGGCTCATGCGAACTTCGTAAAGAAGTCAGCGCACACGTCCCGGATGTATGTGAGATGTTCATCCGTGAACCCCTGGTGGCACCCGATGTAGAACCCGCAGCGGTTCACCCAATCGGCGACGGGGTAGTCTTTTGTACTCAGCTTCATCCACTCGTAGCAGGGCTGGTTGATGAGCGGCATCATCTCGCGCGTCTCGACGTTCCAGTCCTCCAGGTGCTGGATCAGTTCGATCTTCTTGAAGGGAGCATCATCTTTGACCACGATCGGGAACATCATGAAGGCGTGCTCCTGCTTGGCAGTGTCATACCACGGGAGCTGCAGGTACTTCTCGAACGGCTTCAGCAGGTTGATCAGCTTCCCTGCGTTCGTCTGGCGTGCCTTCACGATCTCCGGGAACCGTTCCAGTTGCCCCACGCCGATGGCGGCTTCCATCTCGGTCCCTCTGCAGCTGTACCCCCGCCGGACGAACCGGAAGCGTCGGCGGATCACCTCGTGGAACTTTGCTCCATCAATATCCTTATCATCGTCGATGCTCACGTAGATGTTGTCGCGCCCGTGGTTGGCGAGGCTCCGGATGATCTCGGCGTACTTCGCGTTGTCCGTCACCGCCAAGCCGCCCACGCCCGTCACCACTAGGTGCGCGACGTACGTCGAGAAGCAGCTGATGTCGCCAAATGATCCGGCCGGTTTCCCCTTATACGTCACGCCCACCGTCTCGCAGCTGTCCTCGATCACTCTCAAGTCATGTTTCTTCGCGATCGCGAGGATCGGGTCCATGTCCGCGATCTGCCCAAACAAATGCACGGGCATGATCGCACGCGTTTTCGGCGTCAGCTTCGCCTCGATCTTCGCCGGGTCCATGTTGTAGGTCTTGGGATCGCAGTCGACAAAGACGGGAATCAGATTGTGCTCAAGAACAACGTTCGCCGTCGCGACGAACGTCAGAGCAGGAACGATCACCTCGTCGCCATCCTTCCAACCTCCGACTTCCTTCAAACAGGCGACTGCGATGCTGAGCGCGTTCGTCCCGCTGTTCATGAAGACGGCGTGACTGCAGCCGTGCATCTTCGCGAACATCTGCTCGAACTTCCGAATGAACGGGCCGTACGAGAGGCGGTTGCTCTCGAGAACTTGCAGGACGTTCGCTTTCTCCTGCGCCGTGAGCGCGAGAGTGCCGACGCCGAGCTGGGTGGGGCGACGATCCATGCCGAAAGTATACCTCACTGCGTCGTCGGATAGACGACGAGTTTTGTGACCGTATCTTTGTCATTGCCTTGCTGGGTACGAAAGGAAATGAATGTTTCCAGCTGTCCGTCCGCATGCAATCCTTGTACATAGAACTTCACGGAAGTAAAACTGGTACTCTCAGCATTTCTGCTATCAACAGCGATTTTCAATCCCACGAGAGATTTACCACCAGGTAACTGCTTCAGGATATCGCCTCCGCCACAACTTCAAAGATAATAAATGGAGACTGAAGAATTCTGGAGCTCCCTGTTGGAGCTTATCAGTAACCAGATTAAATATTGTGAGCAGGAATTTAAGGCGTCCTGCAAAAGCGAGAATTAGCGCCCAGTGTCCGGAATCGCACACCTGAGAAATCGAAAATGTTCTTGAATGGCTCGCAAATCATTTGCTGTGATTACTCGTGTTCTGCGGAAACGCATCACTAAAGCACTTGGAAATCTTTCTTCTTCACGAAGCGCTAATACCTCTCTTTCGACCAATGGTGACGCCACAATGTCAGGAACAAATCCTCTGGATGCAAGAAAGCGTATAATCGCTTGTCTATTGGTCTGAAGGAGGCGCCCATGTAATTCAGCGTTTCGGTCGCCATCCGAGCTACGAATCGACACAACCATATGAGGAGCAGCATTGAAAACTGCAAGTGCGTTATCTCTGAGTACGTCAACCGGCCCATCTAGAGAAATGGCAGAACGACGAGCGACGCTATTAATGAGTGGCGAGGAGCATATGCGGATGCGATCTGCTTCCGTCAAAACCCTGGTCAAACCACCAATAATTCGGTTGGGAACTAGTGTCGTCGACAACTGCTCTATGCCAACTGACGCAAGAAATTTCTGTCATTCCTCATTTGTCCCCCGAGTAAAAGTAACGTTGACCACTCCAGAGCCATTAACTACTGAAAGATCGAAGGGAAATCTCCTTTCCACATATCCCGGCGGAAATGCTTCCTCCTGAAAAGCAGTAAAGACCTGCTCTGAATCTCGATCCACTTCTTCCTGCGATGCTCGATCCTCCCGCCTTTTTGCGATCAATGCGGGATCGTACGACGAAAGATGAGGGGCTGCGGGATTTTCCGGTTTGGGAGAATTTGGTTCGGAAAACTCAATTGCCATAGGATGGAGTATTTATCGTACCATTATATACTAAAATTCCATGAAAGACAAGCACTCGGGCAGGTGATACTTCTCTCATAGCTCGTACTGTGGAGACTGAAGAATTCTGGAGCCGCCCACGGGAATTGAACCCGTGACCCCATCCTTACCATGGATGTGCTCTACCTCTGAGCTAGGGCGGCGAAAGCCGAAACACCCTAGCAGTCTTCGCATCCCCTTCACAAGAACCTATGAAAGGAGCGGCCTTCCCTTTACA
>SICS01000024.1 GCA_009691305.1 Candidatus Peribacteria bacterium
TTCGTCCTGGCGTCGGTAGCGCTTGCCGATGCTGCCGGTGATATCGAAGTCGACGCGGAGGTCGGTTTCTTGAATAATTTTGTTGTACAGTTCTTGAGCCTTCGCGATGAGGTTTTCCTTCTTACTGAGCGGGAGGATGGCAACCTGCACAGGTGCCACGCGCGGGTGCAGATGCAGGACCGTTCGCGAGTCATCCCCTTCAAGCTTCTGTTCCTCATACGCTTCGAGCAGTGTCATCAGCACCAAGCGAGAGAGACCGAATGTCGGTTCGATGACATGCGGGATGAACTTCTTGGTCGCATCGTCGGGATCGGTGTACTGCAGGTCTTCGCCGGATTTCTCCATGTGGTTCTTGAGATCAAAATCCGTACGGTATGCGAGACCGAACATCTCCTTCCAGCCGAAGGGAGTGTGGTACTCCACATCTGCCGTTCTCTTCGAATAATGAGCCAGCTCCTTCGGATCGTGTTCGCGGATTCGGATGCGTTCGTTCGAAAATCCCATCTCGGCAATCCATTTTTTCTGTTCATCGAGCCAATATTCAAACGTTTTTTCCCACTCCTCGGGACGGATGAAGTATTCGAATTCCATGAGATCAAATTCGAGCGTGCGGAACGTAAAGTTGCCTGGAGTGATTTCATTCCGGAAAGCTTTCCCCACCGATGCAATACCGAACGGCAGACGTTTGCGCGTGGTGCCGAGAATGCTCTTGAAGTTCACGAACATCGCCTGCGCGATCTCGCCGCGCAGGTAGACGGTTTGGCTTTTCTCCTGATCCACCGGACCCAGATGCGTGCCGAAGAGCAGGTTGAATGTGCGCGCGTCCGTCAGCTGCGTCTTGTCTCCACACGTGGGGCACGCGATTTTCTTTTCACGTATGATCTCCGTCAGCTCAACAGGGGATTTGCCTTCCACTTTGATGTCGGGATAGGCGGCTTCAATCAAGTGGTCGGCGCGGTGACGGGCTTTGCATTTTTTACAGTCGACCAATGCGTCGTTGAAATTCGCCACATGGCCGCTCGCTTCCCACACTTTGGGGTTCATCATGATCGCGGCATCCAGACCCACCATGTCCTGTCGCTTCTGCACGAAGCGCTGCCACCACCAGTCGCGGATGGCGTTCTTCATCTCTGTTCCCAGCGGACCGTAATCCCAGCTGTTGCTCAAGCCTCCGTAAATCTCCGACCCCGGGAAAATAAACCCGCGACGTTTGCAGAGCGAGACGAGGGCGTCGAGAGAAGGGGCGGGCATGCCTTAGCAGCCTAGCAGACTAGCTACCAGAGACCATGATCCATCTCATCGTTGCTGTTCCAAGTCGTGCAATCGGTTGACGACTTCACCATCAGGCACCCCGTAGAGATTTTGGCGGGGGAGACCGCGTTCTTTCAGTAATTCCTGAAGTTTATGTCTCTGTACCCCACTCCAGAGCATTCTGCCAAAATCTCTGACCTGTTCCGCTTCTATATTGTACGTGTAACCTTCGAATTCGCTTGCCATATGTGCAGTGTGGTGAAGATCAGGGATGTTGCTCCAACCCTCTGGTACGTACAATCATTCAAGGACTTACAAAAAGTTCTGATACGTTAAAATGCTCGTCGTCACTTACTACTCGAATAACTTCTTCTGGAGCATCTTCTTGTTCCAAGAGCATTCCTTGACTGAAAAGCAGCTGCTTCATTTGGTGTTCAGCCTCCATTGTCCCTTCCAGAAGGTGTTTTGGATTTATCATCCGCGAAACTCTAATGACCCTCGTTTGGCCTGTAAAGGCTTACTCCCTGAATCCAAGATTCCCTCAACAAGAAGCCCAAAATCTGGTATACTGTCCTGATGTCTCTGAATCTCCTTTCCATCGATTTTTCCCTCCCCAAGACGCTCATTGTGCTGGCGGTTGTGGCCGTCCTGGCCTCGTTAGATCTCGTCAGCCGGATCCAGCATAAGAACGCTCAGTATCCACTCGGAATGGTCATCGGGACCATTTTGGCGTTCGGTTTGATTACAGCGTCACAGGTCATCATGAGTCCCGATGTGCCCAAACACGGGCAGGGGATCGCGCTTGGCGTGTTCCTGCTCTTCATCGCATGGCGCTTCCTCTTTGGTTCCTGGGATTCCCAGACCAAGGCGACGGTGCTCGGCATGTTCACGTTCTGGATCTTCTTCCACATGCTCTCGCTTGAGAGCCCCACGGACCGCATGGCCCACCTGATCGCCATCGGCACGGCGTGCGTGCCGGCCGTCGTGTGGGCGTTTCTTTTCCTGCCCTATCACCGAGAGAAGTTGAGCATTGTGCTCTGCATGATGTTCGCCGGGATGCTCGCGACGCTCCCCATTCTCTTCTATGACACGCTCGTGCGCGGCGGTGTCGAGATGCACTTCTTCCTCTTCCGCATCGTCCCCGAGAGCTTCAGCTCTAGCGCACGCACGTTCGTGATGGGCAACTGGCCCGGCATCCCGCCGCTCCAGTCGTCGCTCATTTCGATGATGCTCTCGTTCCTCCTGGTCGGCGTGATCGAGGAAGGGTGCAAGCTCTGGGTGCTGCTCCGTGCCGGGCGGCAGTACATTACGAGCATCGATGACGCGATACAGATGGCAGTCCTCGTCGCCATCGGTTTTGCATTCGCCGAGAACGTGACGAACTCCGGCTATTTCGTCAGCTTCGCGCGCGAGTTCCTCGTGAACCCCGAAACGCGCAACTGGAGCGCGTTCCTGGGGAACGTCGCCGGCCGCTCGATCCTGACCAGCATGGTGCATATCGTCTCGACCGGCCTGATGGGCTATTACGTGGGGTTGGCGCTCTTCGCCGGACCGTTGCTCAAGGAGCAGCAGGCAGGCGGCATACGGTATGCCGTGCTCGAGTGGTGCCACGATATTTTTGCCATCCCGAAGCGCGACCTGTACCGCCGCTTAAAGATCATCACCGGCTATGCGATCGCTATCTTCCTGCACGCGATGAGCAACTTCCTCGTCTCGCTGCCCGACGCGCTTCCTGGCAACCCGCATTCCGTGGGTGACCTGCTACATTCGTCTCCCGGCTCGCCCCTCCATATGATTGCGCTGCTGCTGCCGCCTACTCTCCTCTATGTCGTGGGTGGGTTCACCCTGCTCACGTTCCTGTTTGGGAAAAAGGAGAATATGAAAGAACTTGGTCATGTGGTGGAGATGGAGGAGGCAAATTAATGACTCACGAATGATCCAAATACCAGGATCCAAATGCCAAGTAATGGGAATGAGAGGTTTGAAGAAAAATTTTTCTTAACCTTTTCCTTATGCTTACTTGGTTTTTTGGATCCTGGATCCTGGTTTTCTCTCTCCAACTCTCTGGTGGCACTTCCAGGCAGCTGTTAGAGTGTGCTCATGAAGATAATCAAAAATCAGATGCTTCGCCTTCTTTCCGTGAGCCTTGTGCTCACGTTGGTCTTCCCGACGTTCGCGGGCGCTCTCAGTGTGACCGAGCTCCTCAATGCGCGAGATACGCAGACGGTGACGCGCGCGGATTTTATCCGCGGCGCGGTGAAGGCATCGGGCCTCCTACTCCCAGAAAATGGAGTTGTCCCGTACGACAGCGTTCCAGATGCACTACTGCCGTACGTCCGCGCGGCGCAGTTGCGGAGCGCATTGAAAGTGTTCGCAGCCGAAGGACGTGCTCTCAATTTCCAGAAGACGCTCCGTCGCGGCGAGGCCGCTAGCATCCTCCAGGCGCTGGTGCAGGCGGTCCCAGCGGGAAGTTCGAACACTGCTGCAAAAGCGTTCACCGACGTCACCACGGATACAGACCGGTCACTCGTCTCCCTCCTCCTCGAACGCAGCTGGTTGAAGCCCGAGAGCCCGACGCTCTTTGGTCTCCGGCGCACGATCCGCGGCAAGGAGGCACGGCTGCTCCTGGGACGCGCGTTCCACATCACGACACCGGAGGATACGGGTTCCGAGACGATGTCGTCCCCGGTGATCCGGGTCAAGGTGCTCAGGGCCATTTCGACGCAGCCTGCTCCGAAGTCGGACTTGCTGGAGAGTGTGTGGAACGCGCTGCGCCGTAGTTACCTTTACCAGGATCGTCTCGACCCAACGAAGGCGGGGGACAAAGCGATCGAGGGTCTCGTGAACTCGCTCGGCGACCCGTACACGAGCTACATGCCGAAGTCGAAGAACGAGGACTTCAAGCTGCAGATGAAAGGCGAAGTGGAAGGAATCGGCGCGACGGTCGAAATGACCGGCGGCATCCTGACGATCGTGTCGCCCCTCCGGGGCTCGCCTGCAGAGAAGGCCGGGCTGAAGCCGAAAGACCAGATCCTCTCGGTCGACGGCAAGGTTCTTCAGGGGATGACGCTCGATGACGCGGTTCACAACGTCCGCGGGCCCAAGGGGTCCACAGCCCTGCTTAAGATCCGCCGCGGCGGCACGGAGTTCGAGGTCAGCGTGTCGCGCGACCAGGTGTCGATCCCCGAAGTGGAAATCCTCGAGGACCGCAATGTGACGGTGGTGAAGATCCTCCAGTTCTGGGACACGACGGACACCAAATTCCGTGCGGCCATGGCCGAAGTGCAGTCGAAGAATCCACGTGGGATCATCCTGGACCTTCGCAACAACCCGGGCGGTCTGCTGCACGCCGCTGGCGTCGTCGTCGCGACGTTCTTGCCCAAGGGCAGCACGTACGTTTCCATAATGGAGACGGACGCCACGAGCACCGAGGTGACCGAGGACGAGCCTGTGATCAAGTCGTCGGTGCCGATGGTCGTGCTGGTGAACAAAGGTTCCGCGAGCGCGTCGGAAATCGTCGCGGGGGCACTCCAGGATTCCAAGCGCGCGAAGGTTGTCGGAGAGACCACGTACGGCAAGGGCACGGTCCAACAGGTGATGCAGTTCCCGGACGGCTCCAGTCTCAAGTTCACGATCGCCGAGTGGCGCACGCCCAGCGGCCGCAAGATCGATAAGCTTGGAGTCACGCCCGACATGGTCATCAGCAATGAGGGGGGAACGACAAAGGATTTACAGATGGAGAAAGCGATTGAGATGTTCCGGTGAGGCATTGTCATCCTGAGCTTGCGAAGGACGACTATGCCGATGTCTATGGTTCGCAAGCTCAGGATGACATCTGTATCTTTGGCATCTTTGGCTTCTTGCAACTACACTCGCAGCCATGCAACTGCTTACGGCCGCTCTAAACCTCTTCCTCCATCTCGACGTCCATCTTGCCACGCTGATCGAACAGTTCGGGTTTTTCGTCTATGTGATCCTCTTCGGTGTCATCTTCTGTGAGACGGGCCTGGTGTTCACGCCGTTCCTCCCTGGGGACTCGCTGCTCTTCGCCGCCGGGGCGTTTGCCGCGCGCGGCTCGCTCAACCCGTTTCTGCTGACGCTCGTCCTGTGGGTCGCCGCGATCGCGGGGGATTCGTGCAACTACTGGTTGGGTGGCAAGCTCGGACGCAGTGTATTTAAAGAGGGGAGGAAGTTCCTGAGTATCGAACATCTCGAAGCGACCGAACTCTTCTATGCGCGGCATGGCGGGAAGGCCGTTGTCTTTGCGCGCTTCTTGCCGATGTTCCGCACAATCGCACCATTCGTGGCAGGCATTGGAAAAATGGACTACGGCAAGTTCCTCTTCTACAACGTCGTCGGGGGGACCGTTTGGGTGGTGCTCTTCGTCTGGGGCGGGTACTTCTTCGGCACAATCCCCGCGGTGGAGGAGAACTTCACTCTGGTGATATTCGGGATCATCGCGCTGTCGGTGCTTCCCGGCATCGTTCACGGGCTGCGACATTGGTGGAAGAAGCGGTGTTTGTATAAAGGGGGATAAGTCATTCTAGAGACCCTAGATTTCGCTTGCGGGATCCAGTAGGATGCGCCCGCTTTTTTCACGCACCCGGGACGGGTGCTCTGATTACCCATCACCTATGTCAGGAACCGTTTCTCAAGTCGTCGGCGCCGTTGTGGACTGTCAGTTCGCTGATGCATCGCAGCTCCCTGGGCTCTTCAACGCGTTGACGGTGCAGATCGCCGACAAGCAGGTGACGCTCGAAGTGCAGCAGCACATCGACGGCAACTCCGTGCGCACGATCGCAATGGGATCCACCGACGGTCTCCGCCGCGGCACTGCCGTCACCGATACGGGTGCTGCCATCTCCGTTCCCGTGGGGCCCGAGACGCTCGGTCGCATGTTCGACGTTCTGGGAAATCCGATCGATGGGATGCCCCCCGTCACTACCAAGAAGAAGTATCCGATCCACCGTCCGGCACCGGAGTTCACGGATCAATCCACTGAGACAGAAATCCTCGAGACCGGCATCAAGGTCATCGACCTCATCTGTCCCATCCTTAAAGGAGGCAAAGTCGGACTCTTCGGTGGAGCAGGCGTCGGTAAGACCGTGATCGTCAAAGAACTCATCCGCAACATTGCTGAGGAACACGGAGGATTCTCCGTCTTCGCCGGAGTGGGAGAGCGTTCGCGTGAAGGGAACGACCTCTACTACGAAATGAAGGAATCGGGCGTGCTCGAGAAGACCGCGCTCGTGTTCGGCCAGATGAACGAGCCGCCGGGACCGCGCTTGCGCGTCGCCCTCGCCGGCCTCTCCATGGCCGAGTACTTCCGCGACGAGGAACAGCGCGATGTGCTGCTCTTTATCGATAACATCTTCCGCTTCACGCAGGCCGGTTCCGAAGTCTCCGCCCTCCTTGGCCGCGTGCCCTCCGCCGTCGGCTACCAGCCCACGCTCGCCGTCGAAATGGGCCAGGTGCAGGAGCGCATTACCTCGACCAAGAAAGGCTCCATCACCTCCGTCCAGGCGGTGTACGTTCCTGCTGATGACTTGACCGATCCGGCTCCGGCCACGACGTTCGCTCACCTCGACTCCACCATCGTTTTGACCCGCTCACTCGCGGAACTCGGCATCTACCCTGCCGTCGACCCTCTCGATTCGTCCTCCACGATCCTCTCCGTCGCACACGTTGGACAAGAACACTACGACGTGGCGCGCGGCGTGCAGAAGATGCTCCAGCGCTACAAGGAACTGCAGGACATCATCGCGATCCTCGGTATGGAAGAGCTCTCAGAAGAGGACAAGAAGACCGTCCAGCGCGCACGCAAGATCCAGAAGTTCCTCTCGCAGCCGTTCTTCGTCGCCGAGACCTTCACGGGCATCGCCGGTAAGTTCGTCCGCCGTGCCGACACCGTCAAAGCCTTCAAGGCGATCCTCGAGGGCGCGATGGATGCGGTCCCCGAACAGGCGTTCTATATGAAAGGAGGTATCGATGAGGTCAAGGAACGCCCCGCCGGGGCGTCTGTACGATCTTCCCTATGATCCACGCCAACATCATCACGCCGGAGGAAACCGTCTTCGAAGGCGACGTCGAGTCACTCACGTTGCCGACGTCCGATGGCGAAATCACTGTGCTCGGCGGCCACATCCCGCTGATCTCCGTCCTCGTCCCGGGCACCGTCATCGCCCGTAAGGACAAGGAGGAGTGGTTCTTTGCCTGCTCGCGCGGCGTGATCGAAGTCGACGGGAAGGAGATCAGAGTGCTCGCTGATACTGCAGACCGTGCGGAGAAGCTCGAGGAGACGGCGGTGGAAGCGGCAAAGGGCCGCGCTGAGAAACTCGCATCGGAGAGGCGTGACGACGCAGAGGGCTTCGCCGAAGCGACGGCACTGATGGAACGCGAAATCGCACGTTTGAGCACGATCAGGAGACAGAAAGCGAGGGGGCACCGGAGCAAGTAATCCCTGTAGAATAGAATCATGAATGACCAAGAAGATCCAAAAACATCTGCAGTCGTTACCTCCCGCCCGCGCACCTCTGCGCCCGATGACCGTGCGGCGTGGCTGATGGTGGCCGGCACTGCAGGACAAATCGGTTACATGATCGCGATTCCTGCAGTCATTTTTGTGATGTGTGGTGCGTGGGTGGATTCGTATTTTCGAACAAAACCGTTGTTCACACTTCTTGGCATCCCTTTGGCACTTATCGTTTCGGCGATGAGCGTTTGGAGATTGATTAAACAGCTGCAGCAGAAAGACAAGGTTTGACGGGCGGATGGGTCTTCTAGAGGATGTGCGTATGTCGATCACTATTGCGGATTTTTCGGATACTGAAGTAGTAGCCGTTGTTGAACAGCTTAGATGTACGACGGGTCCTAGCGAAGCTTTAGATCTCTTAGCCGCCATCAGCCAGGTGAAGGGAGGTGTATCTTTTCAAGATCCTACAAAGCTCCAAGAATTTGATAGAGAATTGCGCACTCGCTACGACCAAATACTGCAAGAGAGCAGTTTTCATGAGTGATAGACCGCATTCAAGACCCTTGAGTTTCTGGGGCAGGCTTGCTAGCCTCCCCGCGCTTTATGGCTGCGATCTCTGTCCCACCGCTCAGTTCCGAAACCGTTCTATCGGTCGGAATCTTTGAGGTACGCAACACGCTGCTCATGGCGTGGTTGGCGATGGCTGTTCTCATTCTGCTCGGTTTGCGCCTCAAAGCGACGGGCTACAAATTGATCCCTGGACGCTTCCAGACGTTTATGGAATTGGTTATCGGAGGTTTGTACGATTTCTTCCTTGGAATTTTCGGCGATGAAAAGACGACCCGGCGGTTCTTCCCGCTTGTCGCGACGATCTTCCTCTTCATCCTCGTCGCCAACTGGATGGGTATCCTGCCGGGCGTCGGCAGTATCACGGTCCAGGGTATGCACCACGGCGAGCTGGCGACCTTCCCGCTCCTGCGGTCGATGAACGCCGACGTGAACATGACGCTGGTGTTCGCCGTCGTCGCGATCGTCGTCGCGCAGCTTGCAGGCCTTGTGGCACTGGGATTCGCGTCCCATGCCGGGAAGTTTTTCGTGGCGCCGTGGAAGAAGCCCTACGGCATCGGTACGTTCGTCGGCCTTCTGGAATTCATCGGTGAATTCGCACGCATCATTTCGTTCACCTTCCGTCTGTTTGGCAACATCTTTGCCGGCGAAGTCCTCCTGGTCGTCATTTCGTTCCTTGTCCCATACTTCGTTCCGATCCCGTTCTTAGGGCTTGAAATCTTCGTAGGACTGATCCAGGCGATGGTCTTTGCGATGTTGACCTCCGTCTTCATTAAAATGGCGATGGAAAGCCATGGGGAGCACGCGCATTGATAGTTCCAGAGCGGCCTTCCATGGCCGCGGATGTTCATCGCGCCCTTGGAAGGGCGCTCTGAAGCTGTTTTTCTGAATCCTGAGTCCTTCTTTAACCCTTGATTCCCCCTTATAAGCTCTATAGAATCCGCGCGCTTTTTCTCCCACAACCGCCATGAGACGTTTTCTTCAGATTTTATCCATTGCAGCTGTCCTTTTCCCGATTTCTGTTTACGCGCAGGAGCATACAGAGACCGTCGCCGCGAGCGGTGATTATCTCAAAGGTCTCGCGACCGCCCTCGCTATGGGTCTTGGTGCCATCGGTCCTGGTATCGGTATCGGCATCATCGGCGGCAAGGCCGTCGAGGCCATCGGCCGCAATCCGGAGGCTTCGGGCAAGATCCAGACCCCGATGATCCTCTGTATCGCCTTCGCCGAGGCCGTTGCGATCTACGCGCTCGTCGTGGCGCTGATTGTGAAGTTCGTTTAATTCATTTTGTCATCCCGAGTAGTTCGCGGCGGAGCCGCGAACGTAACGAGGGACCCACCCCTATGGAACTCATTACAACTCTTGGCATCGATTGGAAGCTGTTGTTGGTCCAATTATTGAACTTCGGCATCCTCATCGTCGTCCTCACCGTGCTCGTCTACCGCCCGGTGCTTCGTCTCCTCGATGACCGTCGCGAGCGTATCCGCAAGTCGGTCGAGGACACCAAGGCCATCGAGAACCAGCGCCGCGAGCTTGACGAGTTCAAAAACGAACAGATGAAGAAGATCGACCTCGAGAGCGGAAAATTCTTGGAGGCCGCCAAGCACCAGGCTGAGTCGGTGAAGAAGGAGATCCTCGCGAACGCCGAGAAGGAATCGTCGGCGATCCTCACCAAGGCCAAGCAGGCGCTGGACGAGGAGCGCGGCCGCATGGTGCGCGAGATGCAGGGCAACCTGGCGTCGGTTGTCGTCCACATGGCCGAAAAGATCATCGAGCGCGAATTCTCCAAGTCCGACCAGGACCGTTTGATCAAGGATGTAGAGAAGTCGCTTCCTGCGCTGCTCAAATGAATGCCTCCGCCGCCGACATCGTCCAGGCCCTCGTCGAGATGAGCAAGACGATGCCCGCCGGTGAGAAGCTGCTCCGTGAGGTCTGCGACCTCCTAAAGCACCACCTGCGCACGGGCGATGAAGCCCTTGCCGTCACGTTGGTCACCACGTCGGGGAACGAAGCAGCACTCGCTGCCGCCGTCACGTCCCTCGTCGAAAAAAAGTACGGCCGCACAGTCGAACTCACCCAGCGGGCAAATCCATCCCTGATCGGCGGCGCAGTCCTCCAGATCGGTGATGAGCAGATCGACCTGAGCCTCCGCGGTTCCCTCAATGATCTTGAAATGAAAATGAGATCCTCACCTGTCGCGTAGGCATTCCATCAATTCTGCGGCCAGAAAGGCCGCGCTATCCCAATCGCTCCCATGCCAAACAGTTCCGCCCTCCTCGAGGCCCTTCAGAAGCAGATTGCCTCCCACAAAAAGGAAGGCAAGCAGCAGCACGTCGGTACCGTGACGGACGTCGGCGACGGCATCGCCAAGATCGACGGCCTTTCGGAGATCGGCTCCATGGAGATGATCGATTTCGGTAATGGCGTCCTCGGCAGCGCGCTCAACCTTGGACAGGATTCCGTGGGTTCAATCGTGTTCGGTGACTACAGCAAGATCAAGGAAGGCGACACGGTCAAATCGCTCGGCAAAGTGCTCTCCGTCCCGGTTGGGGAATCGTTGATCGGCCGCGTGGTCTCTCCGCTTGGCGTGGCCAAGGACGGCGGGCCCGCGATCGTCGGCAAAAAGTTCTACCCCGTCGAGAAGATCGCCCCCGGCGTCATCGACCGAAAGTCCGTGACCATGCCGCTCCAGACTGGCATCACCGCCATCGACGCGATGATCCCGATCGGGCGTGGCCAGCGCGAACTGATCATCGGTGACCGCCAGACGGGCAAGACCGCCGTGGTCGTGGATGCCATCATCAACCAGAAGCGTACCCAGGGCACCGACCGTCCGGTGATCTGCATCTACGTCGCGATCGGCCAGAAGGAATCCAAAGTTGCCAAGATCGTCACCGAACTCCAGAAGCACGGCGCAATGGAGTACACGATCGTCGTATCCGCCGGCGCATCGGAACCCGCGGCACTCGCGTACATCGCCCCGTTTGCGGGCTGTGCGATGGGTGAGTACTTCGTCGATCAAGGCAAAGATGTCCTCTGCATTTACGACGACCTCAGCAAGCACGCCTGGGCCTATCGCCAGATCTCGCTGCTGCTGCGCCGTCCCCCGGGACGCGAGGCCTACCCGGGCGACGTCTTCTACCTACACTCTCGCCTTCTCGAACGCGCGGTCTGCATGTCCGACGAAAAAGGCGGCGGCACCCTCACTGCCCTCCCCATCATCGAGACACAGGAAGGCAACGTCTCCGCGTACATCCCGACCAACGTCATCTCGATCACGGACGGCCAGATCTTCTTGGTCTCCGACCTCTTCTACAAAGGCATCCGTCCCGCCGTCGACGTGGGCATTTCCGTCTCCCGCGTCGGCTCCGCAGCACAGGTCAAAGCCATGAAGAAGGTCGCCGGTAAACTTCGCCTCGACATGGCCCAATACCGCGAACTCGCGGTCTTCGCCCAGTTCGGGAGCGACCTGGACGCCGCCACGCGCCAACAGCTGGACCGCGGCGTGCGCCTGACCGAAGTCCTCAAGCAGGACCAGTTCTCGCCGCTCTCCGTCGGTGAGCAGGTGGCGATCCTCTACGCGGCCGTCAACGGCCTGCTGGATGACGTCGCCGTCGACCAGGTGAAGAAGTTCCAGGACGATTTCCTCCGTGCCCTGCGCGATAAGCACCCCGACGTGCTCCAGACGCTCAGCAAAGAGATCACGCCTGAGGTCGAAGAGAAGGTGAAACGATTGGCATCAACAATGAAAGAGCAGAAGCATTATCAATCGAATGGATAATGGAAAATGGAAAATTGAAAATTCATTTTCCACTTACCACTTACAATTTCCCATTCTCCTTCCGTGGCTCATAGTCTCAGAGATCTCCGGCGCAAGATGAAGGCGATTAAGTCGACCAAGCAGGTCACGAAGGCGATGGAATTGGTGGCGGCTTCCAAGATGCGCAAGGCCGTGCAGAATGCCGTCCTGCTGCGGAAATACGCGCTCACGGCGTGGGCGATCCTCCAGAAGATCGCGCTGAGCCATCGGGGGAATCATTTGTGGCTCGTCGAACGTCCGGTCAAACGCGTCCTCGCCATCCTCGTGACGAGTGACAGAGGATTGTGCGGCAGCTTGAACACGCAACTCTTCCGTTCTGTGGGTCATTACATCACGGCCTGCAAGGACCTGGTGGGCTTCGAGCAGCTCGACTTCATCGCGGTGGGCAGGAAAGGCCAGCAATACCTGACACGCTCCGGTCAGAGCGTCGTGGCCGCGTTCCCAGCCTTCAGCAACCACCCGTCGTTCCGCGACGTGCTGCCGGTCTCGCGCATCGCCATCGACGGCTTCAAGGCGGGCACCTACGACCACGTTGTCCTGCTCTACACCGACTTCCTCTCCGCGCTCGTGCAGGAACCGGCGACCAAACTCCTGCTGCCGTTTTCCGAGTCCGAGCTTAAAAAAATGATCCAGGAGCTGCTGCCCCGCAAACGCATCACCAAAGAGGAAGAAGAGACGATGAAGAACATCACCCGGCTGAGTGCCGAATACGTGTTCGAGCCGTCTGAAGGCGAGGTGCTCGACCGCATCCTGCCCCAGCTCTCCGAAATGCAGATCTACCAGGCCGTGCTCGAGT
Organism: Candidatus Peribacteria bacterium; assembly: GCA_009691305.1. GTDB lineage: Bacteria > Patescibacteriota > Gracilibacteria > Peribacterales > Peribacteraceae > JABFSS01. The sequence continues at coordinate 12,908 of SICS01000024.1, forward strand.
CCGCTGCATCGGAACACTCCGCGCGGATGGTCGCGATGCGAAGTGCGACGGACAACGCATCCGATATCCTCTCGGACCTCAGCCTCACCTACAACCAGACCCGTCAGGCGAATATTACTGCAGAGATAGCGGAACTTTCGGGCGCGGCGGCCGCTCTTGAATAAATTATTTGGTCATGACCGTAACAAACAGGGGATCAGGGGTGTCATAGCTATTGGACATCCGTAATTATGGAGGCTACAGTTTTGCCCTTCTGTCCGTTTTCCACCCCCTGTATGCGTCACATCAATGCTGTACTCGCCGTCACACTCGTCTTCTTTCTGAGCGCACCCATGGCGATCGCAAAATTCTACCCGGAGGATTTCATGATCCCGGAAACGTTCACTCCTGTTACTGATCCTGCCAGTGATGAGCCGTTCTTCTTCGCATCCGATATTCCCACGGGCAAGCTGACGCGCGCAGAGTTCATCGATGCCATTGCGACGCGCCTCTACGATGCCGACCAGCATGACAGCTGTTTCGGTGGCCTGATCCTCTCCGAGTCGGTCGATTACAACCTGCTCTATATCGACGTGTCCCTCGACGCGTCCTACGCTTCCTCCGTCTGCGTCAGTTTGCGCAACGGCGTCGCAGAGGGGTTCAACGACTACACGTTCCGCCCCACCCAGAACATTACCGTCGCTGAGGCCGCCCAAATGCTCAGCAATGTCGGTGGGCTGCCGCTCCGCGATTCCAACCACGTGATGCCCTGGGAGCCGTGGCACCTGCGCTACATGGATGCCATCCGCGCTGTGGACCGCGAGTTCACGATGCAGCCGGGTGATGTCCTCACGGGCAAGCAGCTCGAGCACACCCTTTGCGTCCTGAAGCGGTACACGTCTGAGCTTGATCCGATGGATGAGTTCACGGGGTGCTAAATCAGAGTGATACAGAGCGCCCTTCCATGGGCGCGATATGCGCAGCCGTGGAAGGCTGCGCTTTTCATGTTCGTGTCTGCCGCAGCACCCATTTTGCCGTCTCGAGCACGGGGACGATCGTCAGTGCCAGCGTGATGATGACTGCCCAGTCGCGTAGGCCTATGGCGAACGTGCCGAAGGCGGCCTGCAGGAACGGTACGTAGACGATGCATAGCAAGAGCCCGAGTTCCCAGAGGATCGCGATGTTCAGCCACTTGTTGCTGAATGTGCCGCGCAATGCGGTCAAATGATCCGACCGGAAGTTGTAGGATTTCACGAACTCGGCGACGACGAGCAGCACGAAGGCCATGGTCATCGATTCGCTCATGTCGCGCCCGGAGTGCGTCGCCCAAAAGAAGATCCCGAGGATCAGGACGGCAAGCCAGACGCTCCCCGTGAGCATGAGGGCCATCACGCGCTTCGTGAAGATGCCCGTATGCGGATTACGCGGCGCCTGCAGCATCAGGTCGCGTTCAGGCGGATCCACCGCCAGTGCAAGGGCAGGGAAGCCGTCGGTGGCGAGGTTCAGATACAGCAGCTGGACGGCAGAGAGGGGGAGTGGCCAGCCCAGCAAGGTCGCCACGGTCATGATGATGATTTCACCGATGTTGGAGCTGAGCAGGTACATCAAATATTTCTTAATGTTGCCGAAGATGCCGCGCCCTTCTTCCACTGCTGCCACGATGGATGCGAAGTTATCATCGGTCAGCGTCATCGCAGCCGCCTCTTTGGTTACGTCCGTGCCGGTGATTCCCATCGCGACGCCGATATCAGCTTTCTTGAGGGCGGGGGCATCGTTGACCCCGTCTCCCGTCATCGCGACGATCTCACCCTGCTTTTGCAGCGCCGTGACGAGTCGCAGCTTGTCGCTCGGAGACACGCGTGCGAACACCGCGATCCCCGGCAGTTCACGGTCCAGTTCCTCGTCGCTCATCTTTTCCAGCACCATGCCCGTCACGACTTTCTCATTTTTCAGGATGCCCAATTCCTTGGCAATCGCCTCGGCCGTCACCGGATGGTCGCCCGTGATCATGATCACGCGGATGCCGGCCTGGTGGCATTCGCGGATGGCGTCTTTTACCTCGGGACGGGGCGGGTCGATCATTCCCACGAGCCCCAGAAATTTTAGGTCGGTCGACGAGCCCGCAAGATCGGTGTCGCCTTTCCGCGCGATTGCCAGCACCCGGAGCGCCTGAGAGGCCATGGCGCTTGCGGCAGCGAGGATCTCCTCCCGGCCTTTGTCCGTCAGCAGTGTTTCGCCTTGCTCCCCCCAGACTCGGCTGCAGAGCGGTAGCAGCATTTCGGGGGCGCCTTTCGCGTACGCCATGTGCCCGTCCTCAAACTTGTGCAGCGTGACCATCCGCTTGGTTTCCGAGCTGAACGGGATCTCGGCCACGCGCGGCGCCAGCAGCTCCAGGTCGCCGCGGTAGAGCCCCGCTTTGGCCGCCGCAACGACGAGTGCGCCTTCGGTTGGGTCACCGGTGATGTCGAAGATCGTGTCCGTTTCCTCAATGAGCCGCGCATCGGACGCGAGCACGCCGGCAGTCAGCAATTCCAGAAGCCCGAGGACGGGCTTCTCCTCTCTGCCGTTCAGGGAGAATGCTCCCACCGGTGCGTACCCCGCACCGGAGACATCGTACGTTTTTCCTGCCACCCATATCTTGCGCACCGTCATCTCGTCCTTTGTCAGCGTGCCGGTCTTGTCTGTGCAGATCACCGATGTGCATCCCAGCGTCTCCACAGCAGGGAGTTTGCGGATGAGTGCGTGGCGCCGCACCATACGCTGCACGCCGATGGCCAGCGAGATCGTGACGACCGCAGGGAGCGCCTCGGGGACCACCGCCACTGCAAGCGCGATGCCGAAGAGGAAAATATCGACGAGGCTCTCCCCTTTGTACCAGCCGATCGCACTGATCACCATGACGACCCCGAAGGCCACTTTGGCGAGGGTCTTGCCGATTCGGTCGAGGTTCTTCTGCAGGGGGGTTTCCTCCGTCTCCACTTGGTCGAGCATGGCCGCGATCTTCCCGAACTCCGTCTGCATGGCCGTGGCGGTCACCACAGCCTTGCCCCGTCCATGGCTCACTGACGTTCCGCCGTAGACGATGTTCCGTCGGTCGCCGATGCCGGCTGCAGGGTTGGCAATCACATCCGCCGTCTTTTCCGCAGGGAGCGATTCGCCCGTCAGCGCGGCTTCCTCTGTGCGCAGATTCGCTTCTTCAATAATCCTCGCATCCGCGGGGATCCTGTCCCCTGCAGCCAGCAGGATGATGTCGCCGGGCACCAGTTGCTCGGCCGGGATTTCGGCCTGTTCTCCGTCACGGAGAACTTTGGCTGTCGGTGCCGCCATCTTCTTGAGCGCCTCCATCGCTTTCTCCGCCCGGAACTCCTGCACGAACCCCAGGACGACTGCGAGGAGAACGATCGCTGCGATTGTCACTGCTTCCACCGTCTCTCCCAGGAACCCCGACAGTGCGGTCGCGATCAGTAGGATGATGACGAGTACGTTCTGGAACTGCGCAAAGAGGAGGCTCCACGGCGAAATCTTCTTCCCGGCCTGCAGCTGGTTGGGGCCGAACTGCTGGAGGCGAACAGACACCTCATAGGAAGAGAGGCCTCCAAGGCCGGATTCCAATCTGGTGAGGACCTCGCCCGTCGATAGCGTGTGCCAAGTTGCAGAAGTCAGCATGACCGCATTGTTATGCATTTGGTTCCCGTTGCCAAATACATGGTGCCCATCACAGGGATGGATGGAGAGAAAAACCACGGCCTCGTGTCCTACTACATGTTTGAGTAAAACTGCTTCTTCTTGTTGTCCTGTCGGTACCCCTCGCGCTTGAGGGCGCGAATACGCTCGAGGCGGCGGGTCTTGCGGCGCTTGTGGGTCTTGCGGTCGCGCAACATCTTGATCAGGTTTGATTTCTGCACCTGTTTCTTGAACCGCTGCTGGAGCCGGTCCGTGGATTCGTCGCCGTGTTTGATTGCGTAAATAGCCATTGAGCGGGGAAATGATACGCATGTTTCAGAGCTGCTGCAAGCGAACTTCTTTGAGGAAACCGATGAAACCGACGCAACCGAGGAAACCGAGGATCTTCGGTTTCATCGGCTTCCTCGGTTGCTTTGGTTGCCTCCCTGTGACCGTTGCTCAACGGCCAAAACCTCAGTAGAATTCCTCTGATATGGCCGCCCCAAAGTATACCGCCTCTCAGATCCAGGTCCTTGAAGGCCTGGAACCCGTCCGGAAGCGCCCGGGCATGTACATCGGGTCGACGGACGCGCGTGGTCTCCATCACTTGGTCTACGAAATCGTCGACAACTCGATCGATGAAGCAATGGCGGGGCACTGTACGACCATCCTCGTCACGATGGAGGACGACGGATCCATTTCGGTGGAAGACAACGGCCGCGGCATTCCGGTCGACATGCACCCGACAGCGAAGAAGTCCGCGCTCGAGGTGGTCCTGACGACCCTCCACGCAGGAGGAAAATTCGGCGGCGATGACAGCGGCTACAAGGTCTCCGGCGGTCTCCACGGTGTGGGATCCTCGGTTGTGAACGCTTTGAGCTCGAAAATGAAGGCGACTGTCTTCCTCAATGGGAACATCTACTTCCAGGAGTACCGGCGAGGCAAGCCAGTTGCGGACGTGAAGAAGATCGGCAAGTCCGAGAAACGCGGCACGCTGATCAATTTCTTGCCCGACACCGAGATCTTCGACAGCGTCATCTTCAGTTTGGATGCGTTGATGACGCGCCTCCGCCAGCAGGCGTACCTCACGCGCGGCATCACGCTCTCCATCATGGACGCGCGCACCAAGCGCCCCGAGGAAGATCTCCAGTACCCGCTGCTCTACCGTTTCCACTTTGAGGGCGGAATTTCCGCATACGTCAGCCATCTCAACGAGTCCAAGGAACGCATCGGCGAGGTCGTCTGGTTCGAGAAAGACACGCCCGACGGCTTCGTGGAAGTCGCGCTGCAGTACACGCAGACCTTCCAGGAGCATGTCGTCAGCTTCGCCAACAACATCCACACTGCGGAAGGCGGTCACCACCTTACGGGACTCAAGGCCGCACTCACCCGCACGATCAACGCGTACGCGCGCAAGTATGGCATCCTCAAGGAGAAGGAAGAGAACCTCACCGCCGACGACGTGCGCGAAGGTCTCACGGCCGTCCTCGCAGTTCGTCTCAAAGAGCCGCAGTTCGAAGGCCAGACCAAGGGCAAACTCGGCAACGCCGAGATGAAGACAGCGGTCGAGACCGTCGTGAACGACAAGCTGAGCCAATACATGGAGGAGAACCCGGGTGAGGCCAAGGACATCGTCGCCAAATGTTTGCTCGCCGCACGCGCACGCATGGCTGCCCGCGCCGCGCGCGATAGCGTCATCCGCAAAGGCGCGCTCGACGGCATGACGCTTCCGGGCAAGCTGGCCGACTGCAGCAACCGCGACCCCGCACAGTGTGAGATCTACATCGTGGAGGGAGACTCCGCCGGAGGTTCCGCCAAGCAGGGCCGCAACCGCGAGTTCCAGGCGATCCTCCCGCTCAAGGGCAAGATCCTCAACGTCGAGCAGGCGCGCATGGATAAAATGCTCGGCAACAACGAAGTCAAAGCGCTGATCATCGCGCTCGGCATGGGCATCGGTGAGGTCAAAGATTTCACCAAGCTCCGCTACCACCGTGTCGTGATCATGACAGATGCCGACGTCGACGGCGCACACATCCGCACGCTATTGCTCACGCTGCTCTACCGCTACTTCCCCGAGCTCATCGAGAAGGGGATGCTCTACATCGCCCAGCCGCCGCTCTACAAAGTGCAGAAGGACCGCGAAATCCGCTACGCCTTCAGTGACGTCGAGAAGGCCGCCATCATGAAGGAGTGGGGCGTCAAAGAAGAGGAGACGAAGCAGTCGGATGAAGAGGAAGTCGCGGCCAAGCCGGAGATCGGCGAGGACCTGATGTCCGATGACGCCAAGAAGGCCGCCCCCAAGAAGCGCAAGATCACGATCCAGCGCTACAAAGGTCTCGGTGAAATGAACCCCCAGCAGCTATGGGAGACCACGATGGATCCCACAGTCCGCGTGATGCTCCGCGTGACCATGGACGACGCCGAACGCGCCGACCTCACCTTTACGACCCTGATGGGTGCCGAAGTCGCCCCGCGCAAGAAGTTCATCCAGACGCATGCGAAAGCGGTGAAGAATCTTGATATCTGATGCGCATCCCGTTCTTCTCTTGGCCAGTCCAAAAACGCCTCCCGAAGGAAATCCAAATCGGTTGCGATGCCTTGCGGAATTCGCCAAATCAAGAAATTGTGCTAAGACGCGCCTACGATCTCGTCAGCGGGCGGTTCCGTGCACGCAGGAGCCGGACGTATATTCTCATACATAAGATCCTCAGCAGGGATGCAGAACGCGTTTGGAGCCGGACGAACTTCCTTCATTGCACGCACATGAATTGGATTCTCAAGATCCTGCTCGTCGGGAGCGGATGGTTCAAGGAAGCGGACGTGAGCGAACACTGGGCTTTTGTTTGGTACTGCTCTCCTCACCAGTACCTGCGGGTACGGATGCACAATGGGCATGAATTTGCCGTCGATCCGTGGGCACGAACGTACGGAGTGCCATTCGGAAAATATGCGCGTTCAATACCTCCAGGTTGCCAGTCAGCAGATGATCACAGTACCAATTGGTGAACATCCCATTTTCCAGATGCAGAAGACCACGGGTATTCTTCAGGCCGCGTGCATAATCCGGCAGCAACAGGATTCTGATGAATATAGTGAAGCACTCGTCCGGGATTTGTGGGGATCTTCACATAAAATCTCGACTGCCAGATCGGTCCTCGGCCGATGTTGAATGTCACAGCGCGTTTATACACACCAATGATCTTTGAGATCGATCCGCCTTCCGGCACCCGCATCAGAAGGTGGCAGTGATCGGGCATAATAACGAAACCATGGAGGAAGAAGGGATAGAAATCCTGAATGCTGAACAATGTTTCAACGGCGATTCGGGCGCACGGGGGCTCGGAAAAAATCTTCCACCGCTTGGCACTGTTCGTCGTGATGAACATTGTGCTTCCCGCCTGAATTGGATGCCTTTGAAACATGGAGGATCAGTTTCAAGGCAGAAAAAATCTTTGTCAGGAGGTCACTGGATAGATTCTTTTTGAGATGTGTGTTTTTTGGCTTCAAATAGATGTATTTTCTGTTCCATCACCCTGTGGAACAAACTCACATGCAGCCTTTCTGGCTGCTTAATGGAGAGTCGAAAGCAGAAAGGGAGCGGGCTTTATGCCCGCGCATAGGAGCAATCTCCTTCGATCGCGCCCAGAAAGGGCGCTCCCTGCAGTAGTCCTTTTATTGATTCGCAGCCAGAAAGGCTGCTCCCAACCCTCATTAATCCTCCCCCACATGATCCCGCATCACATAGGTATCCAGGTTCTCTTTACCGAGCAGTTTGATGACTTCGGGGATCACATCGTCGAAGGCCATCTGTTTCTGTTTACCAGCCTTCATGTCGCGCAGGATGATCGTGCCTTCCTTCACTTCCATCTTCCCAAGCAGCAGCGTGTAGGGAGCCTGGAATTTGTCAGCTAACCGCATCTGGCTCTTCAAAC
>SICS01000025.1 GCA_009691305.1 Candidatus Peribacteria bacterium
GTCAGTGGGATGCCCACGTGGCCGGACGATTTTTGGACGAGGGCGTAGAGCACGTAACTGAACCCCCCGCCGATCGCAATGATGATGATCTGGCGGAGGCTCAGCGGCCCCACCACCTTGTCCTCAATCTGGACGTTCTGCGGGATTTTGACGGCATCAATGGGCATAGGTTTTTGTTTCAGGAAATCCTCTTATTATAGCAAAAAAATGACGTTCGCAGAAGAGGGGACAAAGGTGACAAAAGGCACAAAGGTGACAAAGGCCTTGATCCAATCCTTTGTCACTTTTGTCACCTTTGCGGCATTTGTACCCTTTTACGCCGTCACCTCCTCCTCCACTTCCACTGGCTTCGCCGCCTTCTTGGCATCGCCGTGCATGAAGTCGAGGTCCTTCTCGCCCTTGGCGATCACTTTGATGACGTCGCCAGGGTGGAAGATTTCTTTGAGGATGTGCTCGGCGATCTCGGCCTCCAGGCGTTCCTGGATCACGCGCCGGACGGGACGGGCACCGTACTCGGGGTCGAAGCCTTCCTCGGCGAGGATGTTGATCGCCTTGGGGTCGACGTCCAGGCGGTAGTCCTGTTCCTTGAGCCGGCCCGCGAACGTGTCGATGTGCATCTTCACGATCTTGCGAATGTGCTGCTGGTTGAGGGCGTTGAAGACGATGATATGGTCGATGCGATTGAGGAATTCCGGGCGCAGGTTGTCCTTGAGTTCCGCGATGACCTCCTTGCACTTCTCCTCATATTCCTGCTCCTCGGCGACGGCCTCGCTCTCCAGCTTGAACCCGATGCGCGCAGCCTGCTTGGTGAGCTTCTCGGCGCCGATGTTGCTGGTCATGATGATGATCGTGTTGCTGAAGTCGACCTGCTTGCCCTGGCCGTCTGTGAGCGCGCCGTCTTCCAAAATCTGGAGGAGGATGTTAAAGAATTCCGGATGTGCCTTCTCCACTTCGTCAAAGAGGACAACGGAGTACGGGTTGCGGCGGACCGCTTCGGTCAGCTGGCCGCCCTCTTCGTAGCCGACGTAGCCCGCGGTGGTGCCCGTGAGGCGGGAGACGTTGTGGCGCTCCATGAATTCGGACATGTCGATCTTGATCAGCGAATCCTCGCGGTTGAAGACCTCCTTGGCGATGGTGCGCACGAGCTCGGTCTTGCCGACGCCCGTGGGGCCCAGGAAGAGGAAGGAGCCGATGGGGCGCCTGGTGTCGGAGATGCCGACGCGCGAGCGGCGGATGGCGCGCGCGACCTTCTTGATCGCTTCGTCCTGCCCGATGATCGACTTGCGGAAGACCTGTTCCAAATTCGTGAGGCGTTTGGCCTCGGACTTCATCAGCTTGGTGACAGGGATGCCCGTCATGCGGCCGATGACTTCGGCGATATCATCCTCCGTGATTTGAATCGGTGTGCGGCGGTCGCCGTCCTGCGCGTTCTTCGCGGCGTCCAGCTTCTCCTTCAGGTCCTGTTGTTCCTGCTTCATCTTGAGTGCGACGTGGTACTTCTGCTCCTTCACGGCCTGCTGCTGTTTGCCGATCAGGGCTTCCATCTTCTCCTCCATCTTTTTGATTTCGGGGGCGGCGCCCACGTGCTGCAGACTCTTGCCTGCAGCGGCTTCGTCCAGGACGTCGATGGCCTTGTCCGGAAGGTAGCGCTCAGTGATGTAGCGCTTGCTGAGCGTCACGGCCGCTTCCAGCGCACCATCCGTGATCGAGAGGTGATGGAACTGCTCGAAGCTTTCCCGGATGCCTTTCAGGATCTTGACCGCGTCCGCCGCGATTGGTTCTACCACCATGATCGACTGGAACCGGCGCTCGAGGGCGCGGTCCTTCTCGATCGTGCGGTACTCGTCCAGCGTCGTCGCACCGATCACTCTCAGCGCGCCGCGGCTGAGCGCGGGCTTCAGGATGTTTGCGGCGTCCAGGGAGCCTTCGGCTGCGCCGGCGCCCACGACGGTGTGGATCTCGTCGATGAAGAGGACGATCTGCCCCTCACTCTTGGCGGCTTCCTTAATGATGTCGTCGAAGCGCTGCTCAAATTCGCCGCGGTACTTGGTGCCGGCGACGAGCGAGCCCATGTTCAAGATCAACAGTCGCTTGTTCTGGAGCGACGGTGGGACCGTGCCTGCGACGATGCGCTGTGCCAGGCCTTCCACGATCGCGGTCTTGCCTACGCCCGGCTCGCCGATGAGGACGGGGTTGTTCTTCGTCTTGCGGTTCAGGATGCGGATCAAGCGCTCAATCTCCTCGTCGCGCCCGATGATGGGGTCGACTTTCTTCTCCTTCACTTTGGCGATCAGGTCGTCGGTGAAGTAGTCGAGGACGGGGGTCTTGCTCTTGCTCTCGTTCTTCTTGCGCTTGAGCGTCTCGTTTTCGGTGCCCGCCATACCCGGCTGCATGCCGACGATGGCGCCCTGCAGGCCGTGGAAGAAGGCCTCCAGCGACTGCTCGAGGTTGCGGTTCTGCTGCTTGAACGTGTTGATCTGTCCGAACATCTCCTCGACGCGCGTCTTCAGGTCCTCGGGGTCCACCTGCATGTTCTCCAATAGGAGGGTGGCCGCGTTCTTACCGCCCGAGACGAGCGAGTGGAGCAGGTGCTCCGTGCCCACATTGGCGTGGCGGAACTTATGTGCGGTGATCACGCTCTGTTCGATGACGGTGTGGAGGAAGGTGCTGAGCCCGTGCTTCACGCTCTGGCCTTCGATGTTCGGTGACTTCATCGCCTTCAGCAAAATCCGCACGTTTTCCTGCGTTACACCCGCGCCGGTGAAGATCGAGAAGCCGAGCGACTTCGGAATGCTGAGCAAACCGAGCAGCAAGTGCTCCGTCCCGATGTACGGGCTCTTGAGGTTCTTCGCCTCCTGTTCCGCGATCTGGAGTGCGAGCTTTGCATTTGGCGTGAACCGATCGAAGGGGTGCATACGGGAGAAGGGGAGTAGATTGGCAGTCTGATATCTGGAGTGCTAGTTGTCCAGAATCTTCATGACATTGTACGTCAAAGTCGGTCGGGAAGACATTGTGAGCCCGCCTCTGAATATTGCGAGGTGGCGAAATGTAAATGAAAATAAACATTTCTGGGAGCGGGCATACTTGCCCGCCATTCATTCGGCGGCCAGGTATGGCCGCCCTCAGAATGACATGATCACCGATTCCGGTGATGGCGGTGCATCCGCCAATCTTCAATGAAGATCGCGACAATCGTGGTGGTGGGGATTGCAAGGATAATGCCGAGGACAGGATGGATTAAGGTCGGGAAACTGACGCCAACAAGCATCGCAAACATGATCGCGAGCGGGCTGAGGCCGACGGCGCGCTTCATGATGAGCGGGACGAGGAGGTTGTTCTCGCACCACTGGATGACGTAGTAGATGGCGGCGACGATCAACGCCCAAAAGAACCCGCCCTGCGTCCCGGCGATCAGCACGGCTGGAACGGCGGCGATCAGCGGACCGATGACAGGGATGAACTCAGTGAAGCCGGCGAGGATGCCGAGCGTGAGTGCGTACGGCATCCGTAGAATTGTCAGCGCCAGGAAGACCATGAATCCGATGAAGAAGCAGAGGATGAGCTGCCCGCGCGTCCACTGCGCCATCTTCGTCTGGATCGCCTCCGACTTGTCGTCCACGTACGGGCGGAGCCTCCATGGCAGGAAGCTCTTGCCCCAGGCGACGAGTTTCTCCTTCTCGATTTGGATGAAGAAGGCCATCACCAGTATGATCACGAGGTTCGCGAAGAAGTTTACGACCGATCCCGCCAGCTGGGCGGCGAGCAGAAGTGAGCTCTGCGTCGCTGTTGCCATACTCTGCCCAAACTGCTGCATGGCGTCGGCAAACTGGTTGATGGAGAGGTTGCGGAGGGTGGTCGCGAGCAGTTGGGTGAGGCTCTCGTTTGCCGCCCCCGTCAGGAAGGGGAGCGAGATGCGCGGCTCGTGCAGGAAGGCGTTCACTTCGCTCTGGAGGAGCCCCGCGAGGTCGATGAGCTGTGTGGCGATAATCGGCACCAGCGACACGAGCAGGAACATGAGCAGGAAGATCGCCACGAAGTAGTGCAGCAGGATGCCCAGCCCCCGCGGCACGCCGAGGCGGCGGAGGAACTGAACGCCCGGGTCGATGATGATGGAGACGAACACGCTCAGCACCAGCAGGACGATCTTGTCCTGCAGCAGCCATACCAGGATGACGCCCGCGGCGATGGCGAGGATCGCAAAGGTGGCCTGCACAACGTTCCCGATGGAGAGGTGAACTTCCACTCCCGGCAGCGCTTCACCTTCCGGTTGGCGCTGTGGCTCACTGGCGATCCAGTCGCGCTTCTGCAGACCGCGCGCTTTCGCGAGCAGCTTCTGCGCCTTCTCCCCAATGATGCGAAAGGATGTGAAGGAGTTCTTGGGTATGCCGTTGTTCTTCTTGGGATTCATAGTCAGCCAGAGAAAATAACGGAGACGAGGGTGTCGATGATCAGGTAGGTGAAGACGACGACGACCAACCCGATGATCGCGTTGGTGATGCGCTTCTTGCCCGCCTCCTTATCTGGCAGCCCGCCGAACTGCTGGAGCCCCGAGAACGCGTACTCGTAGCCGCCCTGCACGATCTGGAAGACTGCGAAGCCGCCAGCCAAGCTGAAGGCCAGCCGGATCAAGTAGGTCATGTAGAGCGGTATGCAGTCGAACCCGAAATCACCGGTGACGAAATTGCAGCTGCCGATCGCGCCGGTATCGGGGATCAACTGCGGCCCGGGGGCCTGCAGCTTCGCCACTCCCGGCACCGCCAGGAGGATTGCGACGAGGAAGAGGAAGGTGCGGACGCTCACGGTACGAGAGTATGCCTTAAAACCAGCCCCGCAGTGATTGTCAGAATGATGTATTGTTCTCTCGTGAAATTCTCGTGGTCCACAATCGGCAAGCCCATTGTCGCCCTGGCTCCTATGGCCGGGGTGACCGATGCCTCGTACCGCCAGCTGATCAAGAAAATCGCCCCGGGTGTCGTGCTCTACACCGAATTCCTCTCGACCGATGCCATCCACTACGGCGCGGCGAAGACGATGGACATGCTCAACTTTGACCCCACGGTCGAGCAGCCGTTCATCGTGCAGGTATTCGGGCACGACCCGGAGCATTTCCTGAGCGCGGCGAAAGTGATCGAACAGCTGGGCGCCGACGGCATCGATATCAACATGGGGTGCCCCGCGGCCAAGGTTGTCTCGTCGTGCCATGGGTCCGCACTCATTCGTGAGCCCGACCTCGCCGCCCGTCTCGTCGAAGCGACGGTGAAGGCGGTCACGATCCCCGTGAGCGTGAAGACGCGCCTGGGGTGGGACACCAAGGACACGCTCATCCCGTTCTGCAAACGCCTCGTCGACGCCGGCGCACAGGCGCTGGCCATCCACGGCCGCCGCTTCTGCGATAAGTTTACCGGCACCGCCGACTGGGAACCGATCTACGCGCTCAAGGAAGCCGTCTCCGTCCCTGTGATCGGGAACGGCGATATCCATTCGGCGCAGGATGCGGTCGACAAGATCAAGAACCTTGATGGTGTCATGGTGGGGCGGGGGACGTTCGGGAACCCGTGGGTGATGCGGGAGATTTCGGACGCCCTTCGAACACGCTCGTATCTTCGTGACTTCGTCGAACCGGGAGACGTTGGACGAAGTAACGAAGATACGAAGGCACGGACGCCGATCACGTTTGAAGAGAAAATCCCCTTCATCCTCGACCATTGCGAACTCGCCGTGCGTTTTAAAGGCGAACGGAAGGGCATGCTCGAGATGCGCCGGCACCTGGGTAGCTACGTGAAGGGCTTCGATGGCGCGCGCGAAATGCGCGAGCGGCTCGTGCGGGTGGAGAAATTGGAGGAAGTGCGGGCGATCCTCAGGGTGTAGTTTCCCGAGATGCACGTTCTTCTTCGAGGATACCTGCAAACATCTCCCCGATGTCTTTTCGAATTGTATGTTTCGTTCGAACGGGAAGCGGTTGATTTCTCAGCTGTTGCAGAAAACTGTGTGCACCCTGCCTAAACATCAATTCCTCTTTTTCGTCTGCCTCCCACGGCGGGGCTAAATGTGAAAACCATGAATCCGGACGAGATCGAATCGATTCGAGAGCCCTTTCTTTCTCTAAGAACCACTGAATGGAACCTATAGATTTGTTCTTCCGAATGAATTTCCACAGATTTACGACTTCACTATGGGGCGGCTCTTGATCATTGCAGCATGCGGAAAGAATCGTGTCTTCAGTCATTTCCCGGCTCGGGCAGCCCGCAATAACAAATTCACGAAACAAGTTTTCACAAAGTGTGTTTAATTCTTGTTGCCGCCTCTCTGCTTCCGGATCTATTGTTGGTTCTTTAAAGTTTTCTGCGTGCATCCTCCTCAGATCTGCTTCGAGTGTTGGAAAGCGATCCAGCAACTCGACTTTCCCGTGAAGAATTCTTCCGATGAATGTCTCGAGTTTCTCCGGTTTCGGAGGGCAATGCGTGGAAAACCAGGAAATCGGCACATTTTTCTTCAATTCGCTCGTCATGAAAACCCAGAGTGGATGGACATAAGCCCGGGGACATTCTTTGTTATCGAGGGCAATATCGAACACTTCATCAATTTCATTGCGGGCAGGCTTCCCAGCGGCGATCCAGGCCTGTTTATATTCCTCGGCAAATACAGATGCTGCGTCCTTGCCTTCGTTAACATGAAGAATTCCCAAAGGTCATTAATGATAGACTTCCTGTTCTTGGAATCAAGAACTTTCTATACGTCATTTCCCCCCACTGTTTCTTCAGACTCATCGAGAGACCGCTGAGCGCCGGGAAATTGGATAAGCACTTCCCTGAATTCCGCATATTTTCCAAGGATGACTTGTTTGGGTTTCAACTGCGGAAGCGGAAACGGCACTTGTCTTTGAGTGACCTTCCGACCCGGACTGCGCAAGATCCCTTTATGTGCTGCAAACGGAATCACATCATCAGTGCTGCCTTCATTAGCGGGAGCCTCGCTCATAGCTGCACTTTGATACCCGGACCCATCGTGGGGCTGACGCCGACCGAGAGGATGTATTCGCCTTTGATGCCGGAGGGCTGTGCCTCTTTGACTGCGGTGAGGAGGGCTTCCAGGTTTTCCTGCAGCTGCTTGGGTCCAAAGGAGATCTTTCCGAAAACGGTGTGGATGATGGCCTGCTTGTCCATCTTGATCTCGATGCGGCCCTTCTTCAGTTCACCGATCGTCTTGGCGACTTTGTCCGTGACCGTACCCGCTTTGGGTGACGGCATCAGTCCTTTCTGGCCGAGGGTTTTCGCGATCTTGCCGAGGCTTTTCATCATCTGCGGCGCGGCGACAGCGATGTCGAACTCGATCTTGCCTTCGCTGATGTCCTTGATCAGGTCTTCGTTGCCGGCAAGGACTGCCCCCGCCTTCTTCGCTTCATCGATCATGTCATCGGGCACGAACGCGGCGATGCGGACGTCCTTTCCCGTTCCGTGGGGGAGGGGAACGGTGGTGCGGACGAGCTGGTCAGCCTGCGTGGTATCGGCGTTGATGCGGATGTGGACTTCGGCGGCACCGTCAAACGACGTGGTACTCAGTTTCGGCAGAAGCTCCATTGCTTCGGCGATCGAATAGAGGGCTTTCGTAATCAGCGCCTTGCGCTCGGCGTACTTCTTTCCTTTCTTGCGTGCGAGGGGACTTCTTTTGGAAGCCATAGAGATGGGGGGAACGTGGTAGTGGCGTCCGCCTAGGCGGACTCCCACGAAGCGGGGAGATTTTGCCTAGGTAAAGAATGATTTGCAAGGTCAAAGAGCAGCCTTCCATGGCTGCGGCAGGCTCAGATCGCGCCCGTGGAAGGGCGCTCTATTTTCGCTTTTTTGGTGCACTGTGCGCGTGCTTCGTATGGATCGGAGCCGTCCGGAAGCTGGAGCTCGACTGCGGCCAGCGGGTGCAGAAGGCGAGGAGGAGTCCGTACAGGAGCATCACGATCGTGCTCAGCCACCAGCTGCCCTCCAGCGGGCGGAACAGGAGCATCGTGAGCAGGAACGAGAGTACGGAGACCAGCGTGATCAACGTGCCGATCACTTTGAAGGAGTACCAGAAGAGCAGGGCTGGCACGCGACGCGAGGCGTCATCAATCTTCTCGGCCACCTGCTCGTGCAGGAGGTAGGTGACGCCTCCCATGCTGAAGAGGATCAGGAGGGCCAGGTACATCTCGGCGCTGAAGCGCTCGTCGCCCGTGCTGAATTTCTCCAGGACACCGTACACCGCGGGGAGCGCGCCCGCGCTCATCATCGCCACCCCGATCGCCTGCATCATGTAGCAGTAGATCGCCTTCATGCAGCTTCCGACTTTCATCCCGGGCGCCATGAGGCAGGGGATCAACACGACCGACATCATCATCATGATCGCGATCGGCAAGGGGATGAACGTGAACAGGGAGGCAGCACTGAAAGTGGTCAGCATACGGGCGGAGAGTGGAGTGAGTGGAAGTCAGCGTACGCCGTAGGGCACGCTAAAGGGATTGCGCTCATTCAAAGACATGATCTGATGAAGAAGCATGGATTTGAGAAAATCCCTGAGCGGAGACGTCGACGGCTCCGCTCAACATCAAAAACCAACCAAACCAATCTTCGCATTCTCAATTCATTATTCGATCGTCACTCCCATGCTGCGTGCACTTCCTGCAATGATTTTCTCTGCTGCCTCAATATCCGTGCAGTTGAGGTCCGGCATCTTCGTCTCGGCGATCTTGCGCAGATCCGCCCGCGTGATCTTGCCGACCTTTTTCTTATTCGGCTCGCCGCTGCCCGACTCGATCTTCGCTGCGGCCTTGATGAGTGTGGAGGCCGCTGGCTGTTTCACCTTAAACGTGAAGCTCCGGTCCTCGTATACGGTGATCTCGACCGGGAGGAGCTGACCCATCTTGTCCTTCTTCGTCTGGTCGTTGAACTTCGTGCAGAAGCCGCTGATATCCACGCCGGCCTGGCCGAGTGCTGGTCCCAGCGGAGGCGCGGGGTTAGCCTGCCCGCCTCGTACTTGCACTTTGATGATTTTCTTGATGGTCTTTGCCATAGCCGGGGCAGTGTAGGTTTTCGCTAGCGGTAGGTCAATAGCGGGTTTTTGCCGTCATTCCGTGAGCGCGTTCACCAACCTATCCATCACCGGCTCTTTTCCCAGCGTCACGTGAAATTCATAGAGCCGCTCTCGGACGCGTGCGAAGACGATTCGGTCGGTGTGGATCCTGGGGTCATAAAAGGAGAGGACGTCGCGGGGCGGTTTGCCCGGTTCGCTCTGGGTTTCGTCGATCAAGTCCTTGAGCGACGGTGAAAAGGATGCCTGCAGCTGCTTGCGCATGATCGTCAGTGTCCGCTGGATGTCGGGCGATTCCACCATTGCCACCGCCCCCACGCGGTCGTCCTGCCAGAGCAGGGCGTGGCCGGAGACGTAGGTGCCATGGGGCAGGATGCCCTGCAGGAGGAATTCTTCATGGGTGTCGGCCAGCGCAAATCCTTCCTTCTCCACGGTGGCGGCGACGCTTGCAGCCGTCTGCTTGGGGATGCCGTCCGCCCCGGGCAGCCGCAGCGTGCCGCGCGTGAAGAAAGCGTCCGTGGTCCCGAGCAGGACGAGGATCAGGACGAAGCCGAGCGAAACGAAAGCGTTCTTGGATGTCATGATAGTGAGTATAGCTTCTGGTATGATTCCCCGCGATGGCCATCAAGCGCACACAGGATCCGGCCCTCTCCCCCGTCCGCACCCCGGCTGCACCGCAAGAGCAGGCCGTCTTTGAACAGTCGCTGCGTCCCAAGTCACTCGGCGAGTACATAGGGCAATCGAAGATCAAAGGGCACCTCTCCATGCACATCCAGGCGGCGAAGTCGCGCAAGGAACCGCTCGGCCACACGCTCCTCCACGGTCCGCCGGGGCTGGGCAAGACGACGCTCGCGCACATCCTGGCGCGTGAAATGGGTGCTCAGATCCGCATCACGTCCGGGCCGGCGCTCGAGAAACCCGGCGACCTGGCGTCGATCCTCAGTAACCTCCAGGTCGGCGACACGCTCTTCATCGACGAGATCCACCGGCTGCGCCCCGTGGTCGAAGAAATGCTCTACTCCGCAATGGAGGACTACGCACTCGACCTCGTGATCGGCAAAGGGCCTACGGCACGGTCGATGCGCATCAACCTCCAGCCCTTCACCCTGGTGGGTGCGACGACGAAGCCAGGCTCGATGAGCGCACCACTGCGCGACCGATTCATCAATCATTTCAAGCTCGCGTTTTACGAACTCCTGGAGATGCAGAGTATCGTGGAACGCTCCGCCGAACTGCTCAACGCGCCCCTCGAAACGTCCGCCGCCCACCGTATCGCCGAGAGCAGTCGCGCCACGCCGCGCATCGCCAACCGGCTCCTCCGATCCATCCGCGACTACGCACACGTGCAGGGCCTGGGCACGATCGACTATGCTTGTGTGGAATCCACGCTGCTTGCACTCGATATCGACAGCCGCGGGCTTGACGCCACTGACCGCGCGATTCTCAACACGGTCGTGACGATGTTCAACGGCGGGCCCGTGGGCCTCTCGACCATCGCTGCGATCCTTGCCGAAGAGGAAGAGACTGTCGAAGACGTCTACGAGCCGTACCTTCTCCAGCAAGGTCTTCTGCAGCGCACGCCCAAAGGCCGCACCGCGACGAAGAGGACGTATGAGGTGTTGGGGATGACGATTCCCGAGCAAGTTCAAGTCACATTGTTTTAGCCATCATTCCATCCAACCATCTAACAATGATGGTAAGAGGGTAAGAGGGTTAGATGGTGGGCGGATTACCGTACCGTGAGGGTGTCCATCATCCTCTCAAACGTGTTCAGGTGCTCCTCGAACACGTCCGCACTGTCCGCAAACGTCCACACGTGCGCGGTCTTGCCGCGCAGCAACCAGATCTGTTCGAACGTCATCTCCCCGCCCGCGAGTGACGCCGTAAAGACGACGCGGTGCGCGCGGTACATGCCCGCCAGGATGATGTCCTGCGATTCCAGCAGAAGGAACTCGTCGAAGAACTTTCGTTCCATCTCGAGGCCGAGTTCGGAGTACTGGGCGAGGGTCATGTCTGTTGGCAGGTCTTCCACCACGAGGTTGATATTCTGGTGGAGGTCGACCGGGTGCTCTTCCGGTGAGAGGAACATTACGACAAGCGTGAGCGGAGGCGTCTTCTCCATCAAATCCTGGCGTGACCACGACGAGGGATACTGGATCTTCACGCCAAGGGAGGAGTCCTCGAACGTCCGGTCGAGCTGGACTTCGCTGATCGTGGGCCTGTCGGTGTTCTGTGGGTACGTCTCGCGCACCGATGCGCGGATCACACGGCGGCTGGGCCGTTCGAGTTGCGCGGAATACCCGTCGCTGCCCGCCGGCATCGTCCGTGCTGCGGCTGCGTCCCATGGGAGGGCGACGAGGAGGGGGAGGCCGATGGCCAACAGGAACTTCTTCATGCGGCGAGCGTAGCAGAGATTGCGGCGCGCATCTGCTCTTCAAAGCGGGATCGGGAGAAATTCTTCGCCTGTGCGCGGCATGCGGCAGCGTCCCACGTTCGCGTTGTGGCTTTCCCAAGCGCTTCTCCCAGGGATTGCGCGGTGGGCTCATCAAAAAATTCCGCCGTCTCCGGCGTCAGCGTCTCCAGTGCCCCGCCGCCCCGGAACGCGACCACTGGCGTCCCGCAGGCGAGCGATTCCAGCGGCACCAGCCCGAAGTCCTCTTCGCCCGCGAAGATCGTCGCCTTGGCGCCCACGTAGAGCTCTCGGAGCTCCTCATCCGTCTTGTATCCGACGAACTGCACCGATGGCCCCGCGATCGCTTCCAGTGAACGTCGTGCCGATCCTTCTCCCGCGATGATGAGGCTCACCTTGCGTTCGTTGCATGCGCGGATGGCGAGGTCGATGCGTTTGTAATCGACCAGCTGTGAGACGATCAAATAATACGGTGTAGGGTCGACCCGCCCGGGCGTCCCTACGACCTCGCCATCTGCGAACCACCCATCATCGATCGGTGGATAGATCACGTTGGATTCATGGCGCCAGTAGAGTTCGATTCTCCTCTGCACCTCCTTGGATGCGGCGATGAGCGTGTCGGGGCGGTCGCTGGTTTCGCAGTCCCACACGCGGAGGCGGTGGAAGAGGCGCGAGAGGTACCAGCGGCGTGCGCGTCCGAAGAATCCCTTCCCCGCGCGTGCCTGCACGTCATGCGTGCGGTCCCACAGGTAGCGGGCAGGGGACTGTACATAGCACACGTGCCGCGGCGCGGAGTTAGTGATGATGCCGTGCACGAAGGCGGAGGAACTCGAGAGGACGAGGTCGTATTGAGGGGTGTCACCCTGAGCGGAGCCGAAGGGCCACGCTTCCACCGCGGCGGGGAATTTCTTTAGGTGCAGGTGGTGGTTCAGTGAGAAATGGAACATGGAAAATGGAAAATGCGGTTGCGCGGAACTCACGCGCACGCGTTCCTTCGGGAACCAATCACCCAACTTCTTCTCATCATAGAGGAGCGTGTAGATCGGGGCATCCGGGAACATCTGCGCGAAGATCCGCATCACGCGCTCGGCGCCGCCTTTCATTGTGAGCAATTCATGGACGAGAGCGACCTTCATGCGGCGATCATAGCATGGGAATACGCCCGTTTTTTCGATGGACGGGAGCCGATATCTGCTCTAGCCTGAGCCACATTCCCACTTTCCGATGCTGCGCTCCCGCCTCTCGTCCTGGACGGTCATCGTCCTGCTCCTGGTGCCGCTCACGGCTTCGGCCGCGCGCAACACCGACGGCGATTTCCGGTTCTGCATGCAACAGGTGATGAACAACCGCGAGCAGCGGCTCGTCGACGTGACCCGTAACTTCCACATCAACTGGTTCAATATCATCGAGGAGCGCCGCCAGCGACTCTTCGATTCGTGGGGCATCGAGAATGATCGCGACCGCCAGAACGTCCAGCGCGATATCGACAAGGACATGCGCAACCGCCTCCGCGACAACGACACCAACTTCCGCAACGACCAGAAGAACATCACGAACGATTTTCGCAATGATGAGCGCTCGTGCCGTGACCAGTACAACCAGCGCCTGCGCGACGTCCCCGTCGGCAACATCTGCACATCCAGCAGCCAGTGCCGCCCGCCGCTCGGATACTGCACTACCGAGACCGGCGAGTGCCGATCCGCGTGCGAGCGCAACTCCGACCTGTGCATCCAAGTGTGCGCGGGGAGGTGCAGACTTCGTTGAATGTTTTTGTGGTGGGTCGGGCGGGGGTCGAACCCGCGACCAATGGCTTAAAAGGCCACTGCTCTACCACTGAGCTACCGACCCACATCGCCACTATATCCCATCGCGAGCGGCGCGAACACCTTTGCATCGCCACGGTACAAGCCGTAGAATTCTGCGCTATGGTGAATCTCGATTCTTCCACAGATCAGTGTCCGAAAGTCCAGTTGGGCAGCGCAATCATTGTCAGCAAATCTGACGGTCACGCACGTCTCGTCGTTACCGACGGATGTGGTTCCGTCATCGGAGCAGTACGATGGCTTATGGATCATTGGGTAATAGACAGAAAAAATCAGTGGGCCGTTGAGCAATTACGGCCAGCCATTTTTGATGAAGCGTGTACTGAAGCAGATCGGCAGTTTCCGCATGCAGCGGGTCCGCGCGTTGTCTGGAATCATATCAAGGAAATATTCGAGGAATGTCCCGAGAGGAGATACTCCACGAATCTTTAATTAGGGTATTCCCGTTTTCACAATCCCCGCCTTGATCAGCTGTTCCAAGGTCGTATTCGCAGTCGAATTCCCGGGATCCTGTTTGAGCGTCGTCTTCAATTCCTCCACGGCCTCGGCCGTCTGGCCCAACCCCAGGAGTGCGATCACCAGGTTTGCCCGTGCGTCACTGAGCGTCGGGTCTTTGGCGAGCGCGCGGCGGTAGAAATCGGCGGCAGTCTCGAAGTGCTTCTCCTCCGCTTCCAGGACGCCCAGGTTGAAGAGCGGCATCGCGAGCAGCGGGGCGGCCTCGGCTGCGCGCATGAACTCGATCTTCGCGTCGTTGCGGCGGCCCTGCGTGTAGTAGAGGCGCCCCAGGTTGATCCGCGCGAGTGCGTAGCCGGGGTCGATGCTCACCGCTTTTTCCAGATCGGCCATCGCCGCGACGGTGTTGCCTTGCTGCTCGTACGCGAGCGAACGGTTGTAGTACATCTGCGGCTCGTCGCCGAAGCTGAGACCTTCCTTGTACTGCGCGAGGGCCTGGTCGATCTTGCCCGCATCGCGGAGCGCATTGCCGTACCACATGTGCCCAAGCCTCGCGTCCGGCGACGTTTCCGTCACGTAGCGGCTGAGCGTCTCGGTATCGGACCACACCGCCGATTGGCGGACGGAGAGCAGCGCGAGGACAAAGATGAGGAGGCCTGCGACCGCCTTCACTGCTCTCTTCGCGGTTCCCGGCGCAACGCCCTGCCTGTGCAGCAGCGATTCTCCGCGCGCGAGTGCGACTGCGGCCAGCAGGAACACTGCGAGCGAGGGGAGGTAGGAGTAGCGGTCAGCGGTGATGTAGTAGTCGCCGTTCTTGACCACGTTGGCGAAGGACGGTGCGTACATCAGTAGGATGAATGCCACGCTGGCGGCAAACGCCCTCCAGTGGTTGCGCATCGCGACGGCGACCGTCACGAGCGCCAGCGCGAAAAAGAGGGGAATCAAGAAGTGCAGTGAGACGATGCTGATCGGCGTGTTGTCGGCGTACATCGGCGAGAGGTTCATCGGTACGAGGATCTTCTCCAGGGAGAACATCAGCGATTTCGCGGCCAGCAGAATGCGTGTCATGACCGGCAAATCCTCTGCCGCTGATTTTCCATACAGTGCGACGATGCTGAAGATGATCGAGAGCGCGACATAGGGGAGTTTCTCCAGAAGGGAGCGCACGGTGATCTTTCGGTTCTCGTACCAGTCAATGAGGATCAGGACGAATGGCAGTGGAGCGACGGTGACCTTGGAGAGAAGGCCGAAGAGGAAGCTCACGAGGCTTCCGAGATAGGCGGGCACGTATGCCCGCTCTCTGTGGACATAGAGGAGGAGCGCGAGCAGGAAGAACGTCATCGACAGCAGATCCTTGCGGCCGCTGATCCAGAGCACGCCTTCCACGTTGATGGGGTGGACCAGGAAGAGGAGCCCCGCGATGAGCGAGACCCATTGTCGTTTCGTCAGCGCGTACGCGAGCAGAAGGAACAGCCACGCGTTCAGGATGTGCTGGAGGATGTTGTGGGCGTGGAAGGTGAACGGGTCGATGCCGCCGATGGCCGCGTCGATCTGGTAACTGACGAACGTCAGAGGGATATACAGCTCTGGGTCGTACGTGGAGAAGACCGTTTTGATGTTCGGCCATGTGAGCGACTGTGCCGCGGGATTCTCGAGGATCAGCAGAGGGTCATCCAATTCCACGAACTCGAACACGAGCGCCCGACCGTAGAGCAGCACCCCGAGGCCCAAGAACAGCAAGCCAGTCGTGGCAATCCAGCGTCTCATCGGAGACAGTGTAGACCTGTCATCCTGAGCCTGCGAAGGAGGCAGGTCGTAGGTCACCCTTCGACAAGATCATGGCGACAGTGCAAACTTTGGCCATGATTGATAGCCACTGCCACCTTGCCGCGGAGGAGATGCTCAGTGACCAAGATGCGGTGATCGCACGCGCAGTCGCTGCGGGGGTTGAGCGGATGGTCTGCATTGGCGACACGATCGAAGAGAGCGAGAGGGGACTGCGGCTTGCGGAAAAAAATGATCACATTTTTTGCACGGTCGGAGTGCATCCCCATCAATCGAAGCATTTTGACCTGAGCACCCTCTCACGCATCAAGAGCCTGGTCAGCTCTTCCAAGAAAGTAAAAGCCATCGGCGAGATCGGGTTGGATTACCACTACGATTTCTCCCCGCGAGAAGCGCAGACGGCGGCGTTCCGGGCGCAACTCGCCTTGGCGAAGGAACTCAACATGCCAGCGGTCATTCACTGTCGCGAGGCGGTGGAGGATGTCTGGGCCATTGTGGACGAGATCAAACCGCCCAACCTGGTCATCCACTGCTGCACGGAAAAATGGAGTGACGTAGAGCGGTTCGTGAAGAAGGGATATTTGCTCTCCTTTACCGGCATCGCGACCTACCCGAAATCGGAGGATATTCGCGACACGATCAAACACTGTCCGCTGGAGCAGATGATGGTGGAGACCGACGCGCCGTACCTCGCGCCCGTGCCGCATCGTGGAAAGCGGAACGAACCGGCGTTCGTGGTGCATGTTGCGATGTGCGTTGCCGAAACGAAGGGAATTTCGCTACAGGAAGTGGATGAAGCGACGTCGAGAAATGCTGTAGAGTTCTTCAGCCTGCGCTGAGCGCAGACGAAGCGCGCTCGTAGCTCAACTGGATAGAGCGTCGGCCTCCGAAGCCGAAGGTTGTGGGTTCAAATCCCGCCGAGCGCACCACGAAGTACGCACTCACTTATATTTCTGCACATCAATCACATCCGTCCGTTCAAGATTCTGCCGGACAGATTGTGTCATGCTCAGGAAGGTCATGATGGCGAAGATGAGCAATCCCAAATCATCCAGTTGTCCGATGAACGGGAGGAAATCGGGGATGGCATCAATGGGGGACAGGCCGTAGAAGAGTGCGAGCAGCACCAGGAGCTTCGCCACAATCGGCGTCCGCCGGTCGATGAACGCGAGCCAGAGGATCCGGAGTTTCTTCTGCCACGTTCTTGCTGCTGGTCTCATGCTGGTATTCTATCGTGTGTGGGGACGCGCAGGCAGAATTGCGAGCTTTTTTCTGCATGAAGTGTCCTATGGTGGCAAAAGGGCCGCAGAATACCCGCTCATGCGGGCTTGCAAAGCTCCTCCGTGACGGTAGGATCTTGTGGCTCCGTGCGCATGTAGCTCCCGCCTTCGCTCCTCCGGAGCTTCGGCAGGCAGGCAGTTGGCAACTTCGCGAAAAAGGAGCACCGATCATTCCCTCGTTTTTCCATCAAGCGCATGTAGCTCAGTTGGCTAGAGCGTCGCCTTGCCAAGGCGAAGGTCGCGAGTTCGAGTCTCGTCATGCGCTCCATCCTCACTCCTTCGGAGTTCGGCTGGAGCTGCGCCTACGGCGCTACGGCCTTTTTTGCGTGAGGGAAACCTACGGTTTCGCCTCTCGCGCTCACCCTTCCCTTCCCTGTATTCTGGGGGTCGATCATTCTTTTGCGGGATTAGTACAGTGGTAGTACGCGAGCTTCCCAAGCTTGAGATGCGGGTTCGATTCCCGTATCCCGCTCCATTCCTTCACATAAACATCTCTCGCAGTCGGAGCCAAAATCTGCTATACTAATCCGATATGTCTTTTCGCAGAATCCTGCTCTGTATCGGGTGTCTTGCAGCCCTTTTGGTGCCTCTCCTGACGCGTGCAGCGGAGGGCGACGGCATCATCCTGCTGGAGCCGTTCGGGGATGTGAACCTGATCCCCACCGAGGGGATCACGGGGTTGGGGGTCTTCGGGCTTTACTTCGGTCTCGTCTATCCGTGGGTCGTCGGCATGGGCGCCGCGACCGCGGTGCTCATGGGCGTCTTTGGCGGCATCCAAATCATCCAGGCCGGTGCGGACCCGGCGGGAGTGAGTGCCGGGAAAAATCGTCTCCTGCTCTCTTTGGCAGGCCTGCTGATCATCCTCGGCTCCACCGCCATCCTCAACGTGCTCAACCCGAGTTTCTTTCGGTAAATTTTCTGCGGCCATCACGGCCGATCTGCGGCGAGAAACGCCGCGCTGAAACACATTATGTTCCGTCCCTCCGTCCTCCTCCGCGCAGCGCTCACCGCGATCCTCCTCGCGGTCCCCGCGAGCGTGCTGGCTGTGGACATGTACCCCCCGATCCTCTGCACGGGGCTCTTTGGGTGCGGACGTCCTCCCGAGGACGTGCTCATGCAGAGTACGTTGCCGACGGCCGCGTGGGTTATGGTGCAGTTGGCGGCGGCGGGTGCGGTGATCGCTATCGTCATTGGGGGCGTCCAAATGACTCTCAGTTACGGCGATGAAGCCAAGGTCGGTAACGCGCGCAAAGCAATTCTGTTCGCGCTTGGCGGACTCGGCCTCGTGCTGGCCGCGGCACCTATCGTGTCGTTCGTCATCAGTGAGAACTACGGCATGGGCGGCGGCGATTTCCTCTTCGGCCCGGGTGGCGTGATGGCCTCGGTCATCCGTATTATCCTGACGCTCTTCAACGTCGCGTTCGTCATCGTCATCATCCTCGCGGGGTTGCGCATGATCATGGCCATGGGAGCTTCCGAC
This sequence comes from Candidatus Peribacteria bacterium, assembly GCA_009691305.1. Taxonomy (GTDB): domain Bacteria; phylum Patescibacteriota; class Gracilibacteria; order Peribacterales; family Peribacteraceae; genus JABFSS01. The sequence goes on from SICS01000025.1 coordinate 18,286, forward strand.
GAATTCAAGAAGGGCGGCGACATGATCAAGTGGGCCATTGTTGGCGCCGTGGTCGTGAACCTCGCACGCGCCCTTGTGCAGGCCTTCCTCGCCCTCAACCTCTGATGCGCCTTCTTACCACCATCACCGGCCTGCTCATTCCCCGCGCGTCGGCGGCGATCGAACAGCTCGGTTCCGGTGGCCCCGGCATCGTCGACATGTGGGGCAGCCTGAAGCAGCTCTTCCCGCACACGGACTTTGGGAGCGGGGGACTTGGATTCATCCTTCTCCTTGCGTCCAACATCATCCTGCGCATGATCGGCGGTGTCGCCGTGCTGATGATCGTCTACGGCGGCATCCGGATGATCATGAACGTGTACGACGAAGCTGCCCACACGGAGGCCAAGAAGATCGTGATCTCCGCCTGCGTCGGGCTGGTCCTGGTGATCACGGCGGATGCGATCGTGCTGTACGTGATCAGCGTGGTGCAGATGGCGAGTGGTGGGTGATATTCTGGCTTAGGAGCGGGCGTTCGGCCCGCGGAAGCCGCAGGCAAGTATGCCTGCTCCCAAGAATTTCTGTTATCCTCTCTCCATGTCACGGCAATACATTACGACGGCGATCGATTATCCCAACGCACCTCCGCACATGGGGCATGTTCTGGAAAAGGTGCTGGCCGACGTCTGTGCACGATGGTTTCGCCTGCGCGGCGATGAGGTACGGTTCCAGATCGGTACCGATGAGCACGGCATCAAGATCCAGCAGACGGCCGAGCGTGAAAAGATGACGCCACGCGCGCTCGTCGATCGCAACGTTCCATTGTTCCAGGACCTCTACCAACGTCTCGGCATTTCCGCGGACGTCTTCATCCGGACGTCGGATACAAAGGTGCACTGGCCGACGGTCATCGAACTCTGGAAGCGATTACAGAAGGAGGGCGCGTTGGAGAAGCGGACATACACCGGGCTCTACTGTTCGGGGTGCGAGCGGTTCCTGACGAAGCGGGACCTCGTGGATGGCGTATGCCCCATTCACCAGAAAGCGCCGGAGGAGGTGAAGGAGGAAAACTGGTTCTTCACGTTGAGTAAGCAGCAGGAATGGCTCAAATCCCTCCTCGAGAACGACTACCGGATCGTCCCCGGCTTCCGTGCCAACGAGACCACGGCGCTGCTTGAGAGCGGCCTGGAAGACGTCTCGTTCTCGCGCCCCAAAGCGTCGCTCAGCTGGGGCATTCCCGTCCCGGGCGATGAGGAACAGACGATGTACGTATGGTGCGATGCGCTCACCAACTACATCTCCGGCCTGGGGTACTTTACGGACACCGAAGACGACTCATGGTGGAACGACGCCGAGGTGACGCACGTGATCGGCAAGGATATCGCCCGCTTCCACGCTCTGATCTGGCCGGCGATGCTCAAGTACGCCAGCGTCCGGATGCCCGACCGGCTGCTTATCCACGGTTTCCTCACCAGCAACGGCGAAAAGATGAGCAAGTCGCTCGGCAACGTGGTTGCGCCCGATGAAGCGATCAGCAAATACGGCGTCGACGCACTGCGGTTCTTCCTCAGCCACGAGATCCCCGTGGGCAACGACGGCGATTTCTCGTGGAAGCGTTTTGGAGAGCTCTACGACAGCAAGCTCCGCAACCAACTGGGTAATCTCCTCAATCGCGTTCTTGTTCTTCTCAAGAAAGAAGGAGGTGCTGTGAACGTCCCTGATAGCCCTGAGGATGTGAAGCGCGCTGCAGAAGGCTGGAAGGACTTCGCGACGAAGATGGATGCGTTCGATCTCCACGCCGGGATCCAACAGGCCTTCGACCTCGTCTCCGCACTCAACATGGGCTTCGACAAAGCTGCGCCATGGAAGCTCAAGGGCGAGGAACGCTTGGTGATGCTCAGCCGCTTCGCGGAGTCGCTGCGTCACGTCGCACTGCTCCTCCTGCCGTTTGTCCCAGAAACGGCGCAGACGATCAGCCGACAGCTTAACGTTTCTTATGCGGCGAAGATGCTGGACGTCGACTTCGTGATCTCAGATTCGATGAAACACTGGGGCAGCGAGAAGGACTGGAA
>SICS01000026.1 GCA_009691305.1 Candidatus Peribacteria bacterium
ATCTTTTGCGTGTCCGGGCCTTTGTACACCGCGAGAATTTCCAGACCATCAACGATTACCGAGTGGATTTTCTGACTCTCCGGGAAGCGATGTTCGTAGTCGTGCACCCGGAAGTTATCGAGGATGTAGTCGGCCTCGACGGGGGTCGTGAAGTAGAGGCGGTTCCAATCGTCGTACGGCAAGGTGTCGGCACCGGTTTTACCGACACGCGAGGAGGTGAAGATGTTGATGTGTTCGTACGAGTCCATTTCCGCAACCAACTGCAGTCCTGCGCGATAGCTGAGTCCCCAGTAATCGAGGTCGAAGTTGCCGGCGATGAACCGCGTGGGGATGCTGAAATAGGCGTATTCAAAGGGATGATTCCGAACCATCCAGAAGCCCGTTGATGCGATCTGGATCGTCAGGAGAGCAGGGACAATCCACTGCGCGTTCTTGCCGAAGAATTTTTTCAGCGCGAACATCGACCACTCGATTCCCTCCAGCGCGATCAGCAAGAATGCGGGATAGAGGAAGAGCACGTGCCGCCACTCGTCGAATATCCCGATGTTGAGTAGCACGAGAGCGGCAACCGGCAGCGTGAACCACGCGAGCGCGAGGCCAGTCGACTGCGTATCCTGGAAGAGACGCATCGGATTCCGCATGCAACGGATCCAAAGCGTGATGGATCCGATCAGGAAGAAGAGAGAGTAGATCACAGGAGTCGTGATGCCGATCCACACTGGCAAGTAATGCCACGGCATGGCATCGCCACTCAACGATTGGCCGAAATAGAACCCACCACCCGCGCGACCCGTTGTATTGAGGAATGCGTTCACCAGTCCGTGCACAGGGTCATGCCACAGCATAGGCCAGGTGAGGGCTAGGAATAGGGCTAGGGCTAGGAAGTAGATTGAACTCAGCGCGGCCATCCTTGGCCGCGAAATGGATGGAGAAGTCCAAAGAAATATCATCGCCAGCACCGGCATCATCAGCCCAAACACACGCATGCTGATCAGGAGCGCGGTGATGAGAATGTGGATGAGCAGCCGCGGCACTGTTTTCTTCTCCAAAAACCACAGCAGCGTCCACGCGCTGAGCGAGAAGAAGAACAGCGAGGGAATATCTTTCGGATTGTAAAACCCGTGGGCGAACAGCCGCGGGCTTACGATGAACATCACGCTGCCGAGGAGCGGCAACTTCCAACCTCCGCTCGCTGCGGGCGAGTTACGGCCGGCAGGCCAATCACAAAACCGCTTCTTCGCAATCGCATAGAACGTGACGACCGTGCCGAAGAACATCAGGAATGTGATGAAGTGGCGTAGGAACCAGATGTCCGCGCCATCCTTCAATCCAAACAGGAGTTCCATTGCGCGCATGAACATCGTCACCACGGGATTGAAGAACCCCCAGTCCGTCTGCGTGGGGATTTTCCCTCCGCCGAACAGATAGTTGAATGCATCGATCCCAAACTTCCGCACCGCCGCTTCGTCGCCGGAAACCCCATAATCACGGTGCACGAGAATGCCGACCACGAAGAACACGACGAAGACGTAGAGGACGAAGAAGGAGTGGCCTCGCAGGCGTTGAAGTACCGACATAGGGTCAGGCTAGAGCCAATCGCCCTTTTCTGCCAAGCAATCAGGAGCAGGCGGGAGCCTGTCCTGAGCCGAGCCGAAGGGGCCTGCGTGATCACGCGCGCCGAACGCGCGCTCCCAACAGTAAAAATTCCTGTTCCCAAGAATCTTCAGAGCCCCAGCGCCTGCCGCTCCTTGGCGATCTGGCTTTTCTTGGATGCCATCTCCCGTTCGATCTCCGCTTTCCGGTTGCGCGTGCGCGCTTCCGCTTGTCCTCTCTTCTTCAGCGTATCTTGCTCCCGCTGACGTTGGCGCGCTTGCTCCTGCGTGTGTAGGTCCGCGCGCTTCTTCGTCATCTCCTTCGCGAGGAGGTCGAGGTGCGACTTTCCCGCAGCGCCCATCCCTTGGAACGTGGTCTTCTGCCGCGATTCTTCGGAGAAAAGTTTCTGCTCCAGGTCGCGGAATTCCCTGGTGATCGCATCGCGCGTGCGCAGGCCTTCCCGTTCGATGTCGTTCTTCGCGCGGAGTTCCTCACTGTCGGCTTTCTGCTTCTCTTGCAACCCTTCTCGATCAATGCGAAGCACTTCCGCCTTTAGTTCCTGGTCCTTCTCGTGCTTTCTCCGATCGGCGAGCGCCTTCTTTGCCGTCGCCTCGCGCATCGATTCGAAATACGCATGCTGCTTGTCCTCGTACGCGAGCTTCTTCTCCCGTTTTTCCTTCATCAGCGCCTGCGCCTCCACTTTCCACTTCTTGTCCTGTGTGATTTCCGTTTTCTTCTTCACCTCCTCTGTCCGCCATTGCTGTGCTTGCTTCTTCTGCAGTTCCGCCTGTTTCGCCTCCTTTTCCACGCCCACTTTCCCCTGTGCCTCAAACTCCTGCCGCGACTTTTTGAAGTCTGCGGCCGCGCGTTTCGTCTTCTTCTCGATCTCCTGTGCGCCTTTCAGGCTCTGTTCATTGAAGCGCTGAAGATCCTCTTTGCGCCTCTGGTCCTGAGGTGATGGAGATGGTGTCATGCTGAGCTTGCGAAGCATGACGGGAGGAAGCTGCGTGTCGCACTTCGCAGGCTCAGTGTGACATGCTCCGTTTCATCCTTCCACTATCTTCAATCCTAACTCCTTCACCTGCTTATCTGGCATCACACTGGGCGCCCCCAACATCAAATCCTTTGCCTTCTGGTCCTTGGGGAACGGCGTCACTTCGCGGATGTTCGGTTCACCGGCCATGATCATCACCACGCGGTCGATGCCGTAGGCGAACCCGCCGTGGGGTGGCGCGCCGTATTCAAAAGCTTTGAGCATGTGCCCGAACCGTCTCTCAGCATCGTCGCGTGTGATGCCGAGCATGTCGAACACTTCCGATTGCAGTGCACGGTTATGGATGCGGATCGATCCTGATCCCAATTCATATCCGTCGAGGACCAAGTCGTAGCAGATCGCGTGGACGTCGTACGGACGCTCTTTGCGGTGCTTCCATTGCTCCGGATTCGGGCTAGTGAAAGGATGATGGGAGAACGTGACCGAACCGTCGTCCTGTTCTTCGAACATCGGGAAGTCCGTCACCCAAAACATCGCGTGGATGGAAGTGTCGATCAGATTAAATCGCTTCGCGGCCTCGCTGCGGACTTTGCTCAAACTCGCGCAGGCGATGCGGAACTTATCGGCACCAAAGAAGATCGCGTCGCCCGTCTTCGCGCCCGTCGCCTCCTGGAGCTTCTGCAGCACGCCATCCTTGAAGAACTTTAGCAGCGGCGACTGCGGGCCATCTTCCTTGAACAGGATGTACGCGAGGCCCTTCGCCTTCATCTCTTTGGCGAGCTCCGTCCACGTGTCGATCTCGCTGCGTGTCAGCGCTGCGCCGCCGGGAACTCTCAGAGCCTGCACTGTCCCCTTCTTTGCCAACGCATCCTCGAACACTTTGAATCCGCTGCCCTCTGCGATCGAGGAGACGTCCGTCAGCGGCAGTTCGTAGCGGAGGTCGGGCTTATCGGAGCCATAGCGTTCCATCACCTCCTTCCAGGTGTAGCGCTCCACTTTTCCATTCCGGAGCTTCTTCGCGCTGCAGTCTTTGAGGATTTTTAGGAGCGATCCCTCGATGATCTGCTGGACGTCCTCCTGCGTGCCGAAGCTCATCTCGAAATCGAGCTGGAGGAATTCCGGCTGGCGATCCCCTCTCAGGTCTTCATCGCGAAAGCAGCGTGCGATCTGGAAGTACCGGTCGAGGCCGCCGACCATGCAGAGCTGCTTGAGCTGCTGCGGGCTTTGCGGGAGGACGAAGAAGTTTCCGGGGTACAGGCGTGAGGGGACGATGTACTCGCGCGCGCCTTCCGGTGTGCCTTTGATCAAGCACGGCGTGTCGACCTCGAGGCATCCCTCGTCGATGAAGTGTTTGCGGATGATCTGGAAGACTTTGGAGCGCAGTTCGATGTTCTTGCGCATACGTTCGCGGCGCATGTCGAGATAGCGGTATGTGAGGCGGATTTCTTCGTTTGCATCTTTTTCCGTATCAATCTCGAACGGCGGTGTCTGCGATTCATTCAGGACCTCGATGGATTCCACAATGACTTCAATCGTGCCTGTCGGACTGTCGGTGCGTGCCGCGCCTTCAATGCGCTTCTGAACCTTTCCAATAATCTTGAGGACCCATTCTGGTCTGATGCGTTCTGCAGCCTGGAAGGCCGCGCTGTTGTCGGGATGAATCACCACTTGTGTCAGCCCATACCGGTCGCGCAAATCGATGAAGATTAATCCGCCATGGTCGCGCCTCCGGTGGACCCAGCCGCACAGCGTGGCCGACTTCCCGGCATGAGAGTCGCGCAGTTCGCCGCAGGTGTGGGATCTCAACATGAGGGGGATTGTAGCAGTAGTAATGGCAGCGACGCCGCCGGCGTCGCCGCTGCCCAGAAACACGTTATTTAAACAGCCTCCCGAGCTCTTCCTTAAATTCTTCGACATCCTTGAATTCCCGGTGGACCGAGGCGAAGCGGATGTAGGCGACTTGGTCGAGCTTCTTGAGTTCCTTCATCACGTCCGTCCCGATCGTCGATGACGAGACCTCCTTCTTATTCGCCGCCCACTTCTCCTCCAACTTCGTCAGGAGCTTGTCGATCTGGCCCTGGGTGATCGGGCGCTTGGATGCCGAGAGCCAGATGCCGCGTTCGAGTTTTGACCGCGAGTACGGTTCACTCGTCCCGTCGCGCTTCACAACAATCAGTGAACTCAGTTCCTGCCGCTCGAATGTCGTGAACCGATGCTGGCATTTTGGGCATTCTCGACGACGCCTGACCGCGCGGCCTTCTTCCGAAAGGCGGGAGTCGATGACGGAGGTGTCCTCAAATTTGCAGCGCGGACAAAACATGATGTGAGTATAGGATTAGGATTAGGGCTAGGGCTAGGGGCTTTTCGTCTTCACTGAACCAATTCGTCGCACATGCTGGCTTCTATTGGCGAGATCAATCACCGTCGATGGTGGGTTCTGCGGGAGCATGCCCGAGTCGAGGATCAGATCGGGTTGGAATTCCTGTCCCTCGAATTGCTTGATGATGTCCTCGGCGCTGTAGGGATTCGGCTGGCCGTGGATGTTGGCGGAGGTGGTACTGATCGGAGAGGCGAATCCTTGGACCAATTTTATTGCGATGAGATGCGATGATATGCGAATTCCTAAAGTTCTAACCCCCTCCCCCCGGCCCCCTCCCCCAGCCCTCCGCTGCGGCTGCGGGCAGGGAGAGGGGGAGGACTTCAGTGCAACTTTTTCAATTGTAGAGAGAACTTTTGTCAGATCATTCTCCACCTCACTGTTTTTGAAACGCATAATCTGAATACCCGCTTCCTTCATATACAAAGTTCGGTCTACGTCCTTCTTTTTCTGCTCTTCCTGGTTATGAATGGATCCATCAAGTTCAATACCCAACGAAGCATCGTCACAGAAAAAATCCAGAACATATTTCCCGACAGGATGTTGTCTGCGGAAATGTAGACCGTGGAATTGATTCCCTCTTAGAACTTCCCAGAGAATTACTTCCACACTGGTTTGCCCCTTGCGCAGTGTGCGAGCATTCACGATGGTCGATGGTCGATAGGATCTGTATAAATTCTCTTTTACTCCCCCTCTCCCTGCGCCCGAGGCGCTGGGGGAGGGGGCCGGGGGGAGGGGGTTTGAGACAATAAGATGTCGCGGCACATCGTCGCGCATCAGAAGTATCAATGTGAGCGGACCAGGAAGGTGTTTTAGAGCGAGTACTTCGGCTTCGTCGTTCCATTCCACATATTTCTTCGCATCCTCAATCGATGCAAAGAGTGCGCTCACAGGCTGGTCGAGCGGGCGCTGCTTGATCTTGAAGAGCTTCATGACAGCATCAGGATTCGAGAGATCGCACGCGAGGCCGTAACAGGTCTCCGTGGCGTGGGCGACCACTCCCCCATCCCGCAAAATCTTAAGGGCATGTTGTAAGCCGTCATTGGAAGCGAGGAGGACCTTCACGGGTTCGGGCTGGGGCTCGGGGTCGGAATGGCCGCGTGTGGGCGGATCTGATGTGCGCTATTTGCAAAAGCCGAGCCCGAATCCGAGCCCGAGCCCGCATATTTCCCCATCACCTCCCCGATCTTCATCTCCAAAATTGTCGACATCGTGATCGTCAACGGCACGGCGACCAGCTGTTCGCCGATCTTGAGCTGCACGCGTTCTTTGCCGGGGAAGGTTTCGAAGGTGCGCTTCAAATCCAGCAGAAGCTGACGCGGGGCGCGCGCGGGTAATTGGATTGTATGGATGGAAATTTGCGCTGATATTGATCGGTCAGAAATATTCGTAGGTTCGTTACTTCGTGTGTTTGTGTTTTCATCATCATGGCTACGAAGTAACGAAGTTACGGGCGTGTTCGTTATCTTCATCCCATTCACAATCCACCGCCCCAGCGGTCCCAAGAAATCATCTGTAGCCGCTTCGGTCTTGGGTCCGACGACGACCGTCTCGCCCGCGATCACGTTCCCCTCTTCATCCACGAGCTCGACTTGCTCCTCCTCGATCTCGCGGCGCGTGCTGCGCAGGCCCGCGCGAGCCTCTTCCTCATCAAAGAACCCTTCCTTCTTCGCGTTCACCACCATCGTGGAGAGCGACGCGCGTTTGATCGCGCCTGCGCGCATCTGGAGGACACCGGCGCGCAAATCCAGCGTGCCGCCGATCACCAACACCGAGTCCGGCTGGCCCAGGAGGCTGCCGAAGTCCGCGAGCATTTTGGGGAACAGCGTTACTTCCATCTTCCCCGTCGGGTCTTCGATCGTCAGCACGGCCATGCTCTCGCCTTTCTTCGTCGTGAGTTTCTTCATGCCTTCCTCGATCCCGGCGATCGTGATGCGCTTGCCCACTTCTTTCGACGTCAGCGCGTTGATCAGCTGTGCCTTCTTGCCGATGTACTTCTTGAGGCCCGCGAGCGGGTGGCTGCTCACGTACATTCCGAGCGTTTCCTTCTCCCACTTCAGCTTCTCCTGCGAAGTTGCGGGGGCCGTCTCCGGAAAGTCGATCCGCAGCTCGCCCATGCCACTCTCCATGCCCGAGAAGAGGTCACCCTGTGATCCGGAATCACCGGAGGCCTTGGAGAATTCCACAATGTTCTCGTAGTTCTCGATGATCGTGCGGCGTTCGCCGAGCGAATCAAGAGCGCCGCTCTTCGCGAGCGCCTCGAGCAACTTCTTGTTGAGGGTCTTGGCCGGGACGCGCTTCGCGAAGTCTTCCATCGATGTGAACGCCCCGCCCTTCTCCCGCACCGCGATGAGTTGCAGCACGGAACTTTCACCGATGCCCTTAATCGCGGAGAGTCCGAAGCGGATTGCATCATCCCCGCGGCCTGTAAGATCGCTCTGATCTTTCGTTGATGGTATTGCCGTGAAATGCCGCAGCGATTCGTTGATATCCGGCGGCAAAACCTGGATGCCCATCGCACGGCATTCCTCGATCTCGATCATGATGCGCTCGGTCACATCGGCGTCCGAACTCAGCAGCGCGGCCATGAATTCTGTCGGGTAGTGCGCCTTCAGGAACGCCGTTTCGTAGGCGATGCGCGCGTAGCCGGCAGCGTGCGACTTGTTGAAACCGTAGCCGGCGAACGGCGTGATGACGTCGTCGAAGATCTGCTCGCTCAATTTTTTTGTGTAGCCCTTCGTCTTGGCACCGTCGATGAATTTCTCGCGCTGCGCCATCAGTTCTTTTCGGATCTTCTTTCCGATCGCTTTACGCAGCAGGTCGGCCTCGCCCAGCGTGAAGCCGGCGAACACCTGCGCGATCAGCAGGATCTGCTCCTGGTAGACGCCGATGCCGTAGGTCGGTTCCAAAATCTGGCGGAGGTCGTCGTGGATGTACTCCACTTTCTCCAGGCCGTTCTTGCGCTTCACGAAGCTCGGGATCCATTCCATCGGGCCTGGGCGGTACAGCGAGACCATCGCGGTGATGTCGTCGAACTGTGTAGGCTTCAACTGCTTCAGATACCGTCTCATTCCTGCCGATTCCAACTGAAACACGCCGGTCGTATCGCCGCGCTGCAGCAAGCGGTACGTTTCACGGTCGTCGAGAGGGATGTGTTCGAGGTCGAGCGGCGTGCCATGCAGGCGCTGGATGATTTCGAGCGTCGTCTGGATCACGGTCAGGTTCGTGAGCCCCAGGAAATCCATCTTCAGCAGCCCGAGTGCCTCGAGCGGCTTGGCCGAGTACTGCGTGATCGTGATCTCTTCATCTTTGGGGGCACGCTGGAGGGCGGTGTACTCCACCGCCGGCTGCTCGGAGATGATCACGCCGCACGCATGGACAGACACGTGGCGCGCTTTTCCTTCCAACTTGAGCGCGGTATCAATAATTTTCCGGTATGTCTCGTTGCTGTCGTAGACCGCTTTCAGTTCATCGGTCTTCAGCGCGTCCGGAAGCTTGGTACCTGGTCGGTCCGAGATCAATTTCACGAGGGAGTTCATCTCCAGGAACGGAATGCCGTATGCGCGGCCGACGTCCTTGACCGCCGCACGAGCCGCGAGCGTCCCGAACGTACAGATCTGCACCACGCGGTCGCGGCCGTACTTCTGGCGTACGTACTCCAGGATCTCGTCACGCCGGGTATCGGCGAAGTCCAAGTCGATATCGGGCATGGAGATGCGTTCCGGATTCAAAAAGCGTTCGAAGAGCAACCCGTGACCGAGCGGCTCAATGCCGGTGATGCCGAGCGAGTAACTCACAATGGAACCTGCCGCGGAGCCGCGCCCCGGGCCCACAGTGATGCCCCGCCGCTTTGCTTCGCGCACGAAGTCGGCGACGATCAGGAAGTAGCCGGAGAAGCCCACCTGCTTGATGACACTCAGTTCGTATTGGAGACGTTCATGGTGTGTCGGCGTCGCCTCTGGGTAGCGGATCTTGAAGCCTTCGTTGCACAGGCGTGTGAGTTCCTGCTCTTCCGTGACTCCAGCCGGGACGGGAAACCGCGGGATCTGGTACTTCCCGAACGTGAAGTTTACGTTACAACGGTCGGCGATCGTGCGTGTCGCTTCGAGCGCTTCGGGCACATGTGAAAACGCCTTCTCCAATTCCTCAAACGGCCGCATCGAGAAATCGTTTTCGCGCATCGTGAACCGTCCTGGGTCGGTGACCTGCGCGTTCTTCTGGATGCAGAGGAGGACGTCGTGCGCTTCGGCGTCTTCCGGGCGGCAGTAGTGGCTGTTGCCCGTCACGACGGTCGGTACGCCGAGTTCTTTGCCGAATTTGATGAGCTGCTGATTCACCTCGCGCTGCCCGGGGACGTTCGGCAGATCCATCAGTTCGAAATACAGGTTGTCCTTGCCGAAGTAGGAGCGGTACTCGTCCACGAGTTTTCGCAGTCGAGGCTCATCTTCCGCAAGCGCAGCCTGCGGGATCGCCCCGCCGATCGGGCCGCTGAGCGCGATCAATCCTTTCCCGAATTTCTGCAACAGTTCGGCGTCCACGCGCGGTTTGTAGTACATGCCTTCCAGCGCCGCATCCGACGCGAGCTGCAGCAGGTTCTGGTAGCCCTCCTGTGTTTCGGCGAGGAGCGTCAGCGGGTATCGCTTCGTATCCATGCCACTCTCCTTATCCTTCCGCGTGCGCGCGGCCACATACGTCTCGAGGCCCAAAATCGGCTTCACGTTTTTCTTCTGCGCCTCCTGGAAAAATTCGATCAGCCCGTACGTGTATCCCTTGTCACACAGTCCGACGGCATTCTGCCCCAGTTCTACTGCACGCTCGACGATCTCCGCCGTGCTCGGCAACCCCTCTAAAAGGGAGTAGGTGGAGTGGCAGTGGAGGTGAACGAAGTCGGTCGATTTCATGGCTTAAGGATACCATGGACGCGATGGCGTCTTTCCAGCGATTGACAGCCGTTTTCAGGGGGTTAGTATCCTTCGCTAGTTGATTCCCTTTCTCTCCCATGGTGAAGACTCTTGATAGCGCGAAGATTAAGCCCACTACCATAAAAAAGGAGAAGCCCGCAGGTGCGAATCGCAAGAAGGTGCTTGATCAAGCGATGCGCGAGGTTCGTCGTAGATGCGGGGATACTTCCCCTGAAGATGATGGAATCGAGGACGCTACTGGCTCTTCGTCAGAAGACGGTGACAGGGCTTTTGTGGAAGATGCCATGCGGACTTCGGTAGGTGTCGCACAGGCTCAGGATAGTATTGATAAAGAAGCATTGCTTGCTTTAGCTAGAATTCGTGATGGAACATTTGGATTATGCCAGCAGTGCTTTAAGCCCATTCAACTTGAGCGCTTGAGTGCTCTTCCGTATGCCACTCTCTGTATCCAGCATGCGTGGGCAAAAATGGGCTCCACCCTTCCCTCTTCTGTGCCTCGTCGTCCGAAGATCGATCTCGACAACCTTCCCAACCTAAAGAAGACGGAGGATCGGGGTGATGGGAGTTATTTTGATATTTCGCAGTTACAAGACTGAGCCGATTCTTATATTTTTGAAATATCTTCAGCTCTTTGCAAGGTAAGACTCTTGCGCGTTCGATTTCTCCAGGTGTACGTTCGTGCACGCCCTCGGTTCCACCGTGACCGCGCGGATCTCCTTCTATCCCATCCCCCACCACGGCTATGTTCTCCCTCAACCGCGTTCACATCATCGGATACCAGACACAGCCGGTCGTCGTCCGCCAAACACCCAGCGGGGCGAGCGTGACGGATTTGAATATCGTTACTCCGTATTCCTTCAAGGCCGAGAGCGGCGAGATGCTCGACGGCAAAGGCTTCCACGTCGTCACCCTCTGGGGGCCGATGGCCGAAGTCGCCGGTAAGTTCATCAAACCGGGCTCACAGCTCTTCATCTCCGGCCGCCTGCAGACCGATAGCTGGCAGGATGAGAAGACGAACGAGAAGCGCAGCAAGACCAAGATGGTCGCGCTCGACATGATTCTTCTGGATCCCAAAGAAGGGCAGCGCCCTGCGCCCGAGGGGGCTTCGTCGCTCGTGCAGTGCCTCAACCGCGCCGATATCATCGGCAACGTCACCCGCGATCCCGAAATGCGCACGACGACGAGTGGCCAGAAGGTCCTCACGATCGGCGTCGCAACGAATGAGAAGTGGAAGGACCGCGCATCGGGCGAAATGAAGGAGCGCGTGGAGTTCCACAACGTCGTCATCTGGGGCGCGCTCGCCGAGCAGACCGCGAAGTTCGCCAAGAAAGGCCAGCGAGTGTTCGTCTCCGGCCGCGTCCAGACCCGTACGTGGGAGACGAAGGAAGGCAGCAAGCGCACGACCACGGAGGTCATCGCCGAATCGCTATCGCTCCTGGGCGTCAGCAACAAGGCCGTCGAAAATAACATCTCGAACGAAGCGCGCACGGCGTCTTCCCCCTCACAGAGCGAATCTGTCCCGGCCATGAGCGGCATCGAAGGCTCCGCCTCTGCAGGAGAGAGCATTGATGCGCCAGCGCTGACCTACGCGTCCGAAATTAAAGCGGAGGATTTGCCGTTCTGATGCCTCATTCCTTATCGTCATTTTGCGCTGCTTCCATCAGTGTGTGCAGCTCCACGCGCGCGTCTACCTCCTGGAGTGCAAGGTGCAGTGCAATCTCTCCCGTTGAAGGTTTCCGTGGATCCACCGGCTGCTTGCCCCCTTCTCTCGGAAGTCCGGCGTTGATGTCTGAGTACGTCATATCAGCGAGGTATACTCCTCCTACCCGATTCTCAGAAGAGTAATGAGCCGTCCTCGGTCACAAACCGCATCTCCACGCCATTAATTTGGGGTACTTCCTTTCGGATCAATGTGACCGCGGCCGTAGCATCTTCAAATGTCCCCTTCTCCACATTGAGCAGGAAGTTCGCGTGCTTCTCACTGATCTGGATCCCGCCCACCTTCTTCCCACGCAGTCCTGCTTTATCGATCAGCTTCCACGCAGGAGTTCCATCGGGGAGAGACTTGAAGCACGAACCTGCGGTCTTTAGGTGTGGCTGGGTCTCAATACGCTTCTTGATCAGCTGCTCGATCTCTGCCTTCACCTCCGCTTCGGGGCGGGAGGGAACCTTCAATGTGACTTTCCAAATGATCGGCGGGAAAGAGGGTGCAGCATGCTGCACCCCTACATGGTCGTCCGTAATCGTCGAATCCTTAAATACACTTTCCCTGTATCTAAATTTGCATTCCTCTTGCGTGAAGGTCTTCCACTTCCCATCCACGAATGCCGTCACCGATTCCACGTACGTATCGATCCATATCCCCTTCGCGCCTTGGCCCGCGTTTCCAAAAATCGCGCCTCCGACGGTGCCGGGGATTCCGGTGAGTGCGGAGAGGTCGAGGTTTTTTGCGGCAAGTTCGTTGATGAGGCTGCCGAGGATGACACCTGCTTGAACTTCTACACGTACGGAATTGTCATCCCGAGTAGTTCCCGGCGGAGCCGGGAACGTAACGAGGGACGCCTTCATCCTCACCACCAATGCATTGACCACATCATCAGCAAAAATCGTATTGGATCCTCCTCCCAGCACGATCATCGGCAGCGGCGACGCCGCTGCCTTTTCCTGCACGAATGCATAGGCTTCCTCGACGTCCTTCTCCGTCAGGATTTCCGCATAATAGAGCGCCTTTCCGCCAATGCGCATCGTGGTCTTGGAGCCGACGGGGATCATCTCTTGGATCTGCATGGTGGGAATTCTTAGCCGCGCGTCTTCGACGCGCGGACCGCAGGTCGAAGACCTGCGGCTATGAAATTATTGCTACAGCCGCCTTCAATCGTTCCATGGCCTTCTCCCTCCCCAACGCCTCCGCCACCTCAAACGCCCCGGGGCTGTAGGGGAGTCCGGTCAATGCCGCGCGGAGCGGCCAGAGGAGTTGGCCCTGCTTGAAACTGCCGAGGTTGCCCATCACCGCCGTCTTGATTCCTTCCGCCGTCCATTCTTTCTCAGAGACATCGGTGAGAATTTTCGTCAGCGCATCAAAAATTTCCGGCAATTGTGCGGCTGTCACCTTCTGTTTCTCGTTCGCGAGCAGTTCCACGCTCACGTGCGGTTCCTCGTAGAACCATTTGAGCATCTCCGGTGCTTCGTGGAAGAAGGTGATGCGTTCCTGGATCAGCGCGGCTTTTTTGGTGAAGTCATGATCGGAATTTGCGGCAGGGAACTTCTCCGCGACGGTCGGGAGGATGCGCGCAGCAAACTCCTTCACCGGGATTTTCCGCATCCACTGGCCCTGGAGCCAATCGAGCTTCTCCGGGTCGAAGATCGCGCCGGCTTTCTGCACGCGTTCCAAACTGAACTGCTCAATCAATTCTTCCATTGTGAAGAGTTCCTGCGTCGTGCCGGGGTTCCATCCCAGGAGCGCGAGGAAGTTGACCATCACTTCGGGCAGGTACCCTTTGGTGATGTACTCCTCGACCGCCACGTCGCCATCGCGCTTGCTCAGCTTCTTGCGGTCTTTGCTGAGCAGCAGCGGCACGTGTGCGTAGCGTGGTGGCGTCCAGCCGAGCCATTCAAAGAGCAGGAGATGTTTGGGCAACGAGCTCAGCCATTCCTCACCGCGGATCACAAGGTCGGTTTCCATCAGGTGATCGTCCACGACATGAGCGAGATGGTACGTAGGGAAACCATCGCCTTTCAGCAGCACTTGGTCATCCACCGTGTGCCCCTGGAACCGCATGTCCCCGCGGATATCGTCGTTGAAGGTAATCGTCTTTTCATGCGGGACCTTCATGCGGATCACGTGGCGCTCGGAGACGGTGGCGTCTCCGCTCCCGAGTTTCGCCTCCACCTCGGCTTTGCTGAGTTTCAGGCAGAGCCGGTCGTACATCGGAGCTTGTTTGCGCGCTTCCTGGTCCTTGCGCATCTCCGCTAGCCGCTCCGGCGTGCAGAAGCAGTGGTATGCGTGGCCCTTCGCGACCAGCTCGTCCGCGTATTTCCTGTAGAGATCGAGACGCTCCGATTGGAAGTACGGGCCGTGCGTCCCTTTCTGGATCACCTCGCCGTTCTTATCGAGCATCACGCCTTCATCGGGGATGATTCCCGCCCACGCGAGCCCCTTGAGCATGTTCTCGACAGCACCGGGCACGAGGCGCTCCCGGTCGGTGTCCTCAATCCGCATTAAAAAACTCCCCTTCGTCTGTTTCGACAGAAGGTGGTTCATGAGGGCGGTACGGAGACTGCCCACGTGCAGGAAACCTGTAGGCGATGGGGGGAATCGGGTGCGCATATATATACAATACCAGAGCAGCCTTCCATGGCTGCGAATCACGCGCCCGTGGAAGGGCGCGCTAATTCTTGACCTCGACCGTATACGTCACCGGCGAAACCGGCTTGTCGTTGGCATCCCGTTGGACGTTTGCGATGGCATCGACTACATCAATGCCCTCGGTCACCTTGCCGAAGACCGTGTGGCGGCCGTCCAGCCAAGGCACTTCTTCGGCCTGGACGATGAAGAACTGGCTGCCGTTCGTGTTGGGGCCGCGGTTGGCCATCGCGAGCGCGCCTTTCTTCATCGGGAGGGACTTGAGAACGTCGTTGTATTTGTAGCCCTGCTGCTCGTAGAACTCCTTGATCGTCGCTTTCTCCAAATTCGGAGGCAGCGTCTCGCCCTGTGCTTCGTCCTTCAGTTTCTTCTTGTCGAGGCCGTAGCTGTTCGCGTTAATCTCGTCCTCAAAGTTCGGGCCGAAGATGCTCTCGCCGCCTGTGCCGTTGCCCTCCGGGTCGCCTCCTTGCACCATGAAGTTCGGGATCACGCGGTGGAAAACCAGATCGTCGTATGCACCGGCCTTCGCGAGGGCGATGAAGTTCGTGACGGTCTTGGGAGCGGCATCGGCGTCCAGCTCCACGGTGATATCACCCTTGTTCGTGTGGAGCACCACGGTGTGCTTGCCACTCAGGATCGTGCCGTCGAAGGAAGTGCGAGCGTCCAGGATTTTTTGGGGAACGGTGACGGCGGAAGGAGAGGCGGGAGGCGGCGGCGCTTGTTGCTTACCGCAACTTACAAGCAGGAAGGCCAAAGCAAAAAGAGGGATGATGAATTTGTAGAGGTTATTCATAGGCGGAGTGAGGGTACTGACCCCGACCGGAACCTTCAAGGCATAGGGCAATCTTCACCCAGATATGCCAAGAGGATCTTTGCTACCGCGACATCGGCGTCTGGTTTGTGCAATGATCGGATTTTGCCCGACATCGACGTGCGAAGGTCAGTATTTCCGGCGATGCTTTGTACGGTCGAGAGGAGATTTTTTGCGAGCGATGCCTGTCGGAGGAGCAGGCACCCTCCCGAGAGAACGGCTGCTTCGGCGTTCTTGAGCTGGTGGTCGTGTGCCACTCCCTCTAAGGGGACGAGGATCGCGGGGATGCCGTTCGCGGCAAGTTCACTGATCGATCCGGCACCGGCCCGTGCAAGTGCGAGTGTCGAAATTGCATAGAGGTGCGGCAGTTCTTCGTGCACGAACGGTCGGCTCCAATATCCCCCGCCGTCCGGGACCGCTGCATTTTTCCCACGTCCCGTCAGATGGATCACGTCGACGAGCGGCAGCAACGCTTCGAGCTTCGACGCAACTACCTCATTGAACGTCTGTGCGCCCTGGCTCCCGCCGGTTACGAGGAGAATCGGCTTCTGGCCGTTGAAGCCGGTGATGGCGAGGCCCTGGTCACGTGAACCGGAGATAATCTCAGTACGGAGAGGATTGCCGGAATAGACGGAGTGAATAATGAAAAATGAAAAATTACTGTTTACGGCAACCAGAGACTTTTCACTATTCATTTTTAATTTTTCATTCTCATCCGCAAAACCATAACAGACGACTTTTGCGAACTTCGAAATAAGTCTTGTAGCACGTCCCGGCACCGAATCGGATTCATGGACGACGATGGGAATCCTCTTCATCCATGCGGCGATGGCAATCGGCACCGTCACACCTCCTCCTTTACTCAAGATGACGTCGGGCTTCACGCTGCTGAGCAAAATCCACGCTTTCACGAATGCCACTGGGAACATGAGAGCCGTCACCCTCCGGGCGGTGAGCGGCGTGAAGGGCACACGCTCTTCTTGTAGAAAGGAAACATCGTCCTGCATTGTTGAGCAGGCGAAGTGCACGGCTGATCCCGGTGCGAGCTTCTCCAGCTGACGCCACACCGCAATGCAGGGCGCGATATGGCCTATTGAGCCGCCTGCGGAAAAAAGGATGGTCATAAGGGAAGCCATTGTAGCGCAGCCTTCCACGGCTGCGCGCTCTGGGAAGTCATGACAATTACGCGCCCATGGAAGGGCGCTCTGGAGAACTATAGCCCGAGAGCCCATCCCCCCAATTTCTTCCGCGTCTGTCGACGCGCCAAGCTCGCCTCACTGGTCGAGTGCATGGAGATGTTCAGCAGGATGCCCACCGCGGCGAGCATCGCGATCAAGGACGATCCTCCATAACTAATGAATGGAAGAGTCAGTCCGGTCAGCGGGAACAGCCCGATGTTCACGGCGATATTCACGAGCGTCTGCACCGCGATCCACGTGGTGATCCCGGTGGCGAGCAGGAAGCCGAAGCGGTCGGGTGCGTGTTCGGCAATCTTGTACCCGCGGTAGACGAGGAGCGCGTACATCGAGAGCACGATCAGTAGCCGCAGGAATCCGAGCTCCTCCGCCATCGCCGAGAAGATCATGTCACCCTTCACTTCCGGCAGGTACCCGAACTTCTGCGTCGATTTGCCGTATCCCACGCCGAAGAATCCCCCGCTTCCGATCGTGATCAGTGCCTGCTTGATCTGGTAGCCGTACTTGTCGGCGATATTCTGGTCGTTTATATAGAGGAAGGCCATGAAGCGGTCGCGGATGTACGCCTTCTGCAAAATGATCGGGAGCCCCAGCACACTCGCGAGAGTGCCGCCGAGCATTAGGTGGAAGAGGCTGCCGCCGGCGATGAAGAACATGGCCGACGCGATGCTGCTAAGGATCAAAAAGGAGCCGAGGTCCGGCTGGATGGCGATCAGGAACGTGCTGATCAGGAGGAGCGTCGCGAACGGGATGAACCCTTCCTTGAAGGTGCTGATCAGCTGCTCGCGTTTCTGCAGCCATACCGAGAGATAGAAGATGAGCGTCAGCTTGAGGAACTCCGACGGCTGGATCGAGAACGGTCCGATGCGCAGCCAGCTCCACGATGTCCCCCACCCCGCGTTCACACCGGGGATCAGGACGAGGATCAGCAGGAAAATCGTCGAGAGGTAAAAGAATTTTGCGAAGCGTTCCCACACGCGGTACGGCACGACTGTGGTGGTAAACATCACGCCCATGCCAAGCAGTACGTGGAGGAACGTGCGCCACAGATAGAACGAGTTCGTGCCCTGCCCGTACAGGTGCAGGGTGAGCTGGTAGCTTTCGTACACGGAGACGCTCGCGAGCATCGCCAGGCCGAAGAACGTCAAGACGACGGTCGTGCCAAGCAGCAGCAGGTCGATTCTGCGGAACATGAGGCGACGAGTATAGGGCTAGGGCTAGGGATAGGGCTAGGAACTCCCAGTTTCACATACACTTTTGGCTGCTTCCCTAGCCCTAGCCCTATCCCTACGCTGTGACCATGCTTCTCGTTGCAACCACCACCAGTTTTCTCCTCAGCCTTCTCGGCAAATTCCTTGCCGATTCTTTTCTCGCAACACGCATCCCCGTTCTCGGCTCCTTTGCGGGTTTCCAATATGCGGCGAATTCCGGTGTCGCATTCAGCATCACGTTCCCTGGCCATCTCCAGACGGTCCTGATCGGCGTGGCACTCCTCGCACTCGCGTGGGCGGCGTGGCACGCAAAGACCCGGTGGAGTCGCATCGCGTTTGGGCTGATCATCGGCGGGGCGCTCGGGAACATCGCCGACCGGATCCCCGACGGACATGTGACGGACTTCTTTCAGGTTGGGACGTTTCCCATTTTTAACGTTGCAGACAGTTGCATCACAATCGGCGTTTTCCTGCTGCTTCTTGAGGCCGTCTGGGTGTGGTGGAACCGCTGATTTGCTCTATAATTACCCTCCTTATGGAGATTACCTACAGAGTCCGCGGCGGCATTCCCCTGGTCGGCGACGTTACGATCGCCGGGTCCAAAAACGCGGTGTTGCCGCTGATCGCAGCAAGCGTGCTCGCGACCGAAGGCGAGACCGTGCTGCGCAACGTCCCGCACCTGCGCGATGTGATGATGATGCTGAAGATTTTGGACTTCCTCGGCGCGGAGACGAGCTTTGAGGAAGGCACCGTGCGCATCCGCGCACAGAAGATGCAGAGCAAGATGATCCCTGCAGAACTCTGCGCACCCATCCGCGGGTCGATCCTTTTCCTCGGGCCGCTGCTCGCGCGCTTCGGCGTGGTCGAGATGGCGTACCCAGGTGGCGACGTGATCGGCAAGCGTCCGGTGAACGCGCATGTGGAGGCCTTCGTCCAGTTGGGCGCCGAGGATATGAGCACGCAGGACGTCCTGCACCTCCAGGGCACGCTCGAGGCCGGACATGTGATCCTCCCCGAGTTCTCCGTCACTGCCACCGAGAACGTCGTGATGGCGGCCGCGCTCCTCCCGGGCGATACGCGCATCGATCTTGCTGCGTCCGAGCCGCACGTGCAGGAAGTCGAGCATTTCGTAGAGAGCATGGGTGCGAAAGTTTCTGGTATCGGCCAGCACACCGTCACCGTCCACGGCGTGAAGTCTCTCTGCGGCGCGGACCACACCGTCACCTTCGATTATCTGGAAGCGGGCGTTTTTATTCTCTCCGCGCTCGTCACACGCGGCAAGCTGCGGCTCCATGGAGTCGACCGCGAACATCTGCTCTCCTTCCTCGATGCGCTGCGGCGCTTCGGCGCCGTGTGGAAATACGATCCCAAGGAGAAGACGGTCTTCATCGACGGTGAGCTCTCGTCCCTGCGCTCCAT
Organism: Candidatus Peribacteria bacterium; assembly: GCA_009691305.1. GTDB lineage: Bacteria > Patescibacteriota > Gracilibacteria > Peribacterales > Peribacteraceae > JABFSS01. Next base: position 18,887 of record SICS01000026.1, read on the forward strand.
GAACGTCCGCACGAACATCTTCCCTGGTTTCCCGAGCGACCTGCAGGCGCCGATGGGCGTGGCGATGACGCAGGCCAGCGGCGTGAGTCGCATGTTCGAACGTCTCTACGAAGGGCGTCTCGCATATCTCTACGAACTCGAGAAAATGGGCGCACACATCGAGATCCTCAACGCCCATCAGGCCCTCATCATCGGGCCCACCCCCCTGCGCGGCCGGGTGGTCGCCAGTAACGACATCCGCGCCGGCGCGGCCATGGTGCTGGCTGCACTCTGTGCCGAAGGCGAAACGACGATCACCGATGTGCGCTATATCGAACGCGGCTACGACCGGCTCGATGAGAAATTGCGGTCGCTGGGTGCGAAGATGGAACGCATGGAGGTGTAATTCGACGTAGCCGCGGGTCTTCGACCCGCGGACCGCACATCGAAGATGTGCGGCTAGAGGTTTTCTTGCTATCATCTCATTAATGCTTACCTTCACTGCCCTCACCACTTCCTCGTTCCGCGTCACCGGCGGCACGACGCCTGTAACCGTGTTTCCTGCGAAGGCGTCCACCGGCGGCAAAGACGGCATCACCTTGCTCTCGGTCCCCGAGGAAACGGACACGCCCGGCGCGATCTCGTGGCCGGGGGAATATAACGTCGGCGGGATTTCGGTGAAGGGTATCGGGCACAACGATGGCAAGCAGGTCAGTTACGTGGCCGACATCGACGGCGTACGCTGCGCGTTTCTCTCCTCCCCCGTTCTGGACTGGACCGACAAGCAGATCGAATCGGTCGGAGACATCGCGGTGCTGGTACTGCCCGCGACGGACGGAAAATTGGTGCAGAAACTTGTCGACGAATTTGACCCGCGCGTGTTGATCATCCTGCCGGGTACCGAGAAAGGCGCGCTCGGCTCCGTCGAAAAAGTCATCGGCGTCAAAGAACGGGCAAGTGAGTACAAACTGAAAGGCGCACTGCCGGCGGAGGGGAGAGAGGTGGTAGTGCTTGAGTCACCGAATATGTAGAATGCGATCATTCCTCAAAACGTTCTAGCCATTCACTCGCTTGGGCATCTTAAGAAACGACACAGGAGAGCGTTTACGCTCATCGAGCTCCTTATTGTCATCGCCATCATCGGTATATTGGCAGCAGTGACCATTCTGGCAGTGTCACCACGAAAGACAATTCGTACTGTCATGGACAGCAAGCGGACACAAATCTCCCGACATTTGGAAAATGCGATGTACCAATATCTGGTAGATAAGTGGGAGCTCCCGAATGCGTCACAGATCCCCGACGGCGAAGCCAACGCAAAACAAATTTGCGCCCAGGGAGTTGCGGATGCCACCTGCGCGAATATCGATCCCCTGATCGCGCCACAGTTTATCGCGTATGTTCCTCGTGATGAACTGGAGCCGTGTGCGCTGTATTCCGGATACAAGACGTTTACGTACTCCG
>SICS01000027.1 GCA_009691305.1 Candidatus Peribacteria bacterium
CTTCCCAAAAGGATATTTGTGAGAAATGCCCCAATCGTTGCGATCTTCATACTCATTTGCATGCATTATACTCAAATGACTCAATGAAGTAACCCCATAGCTACTGCGGGTAGAAATTGAGGCATGATTTGTCATGCCGTAACCGACTCTCCCGTTCTAAGCTCTTCCAGCACGGAGAGCCATTAGACTAAAATATTTAATGGTATAATTTTTTTTGATTCAGACAAGTTCCCTCTTCCCTCATGCGCAACACCTCCCTGCTCCTGTTCTCCACTGCCCTCATGCTGGCGGCGTGTACTCCTGCGCCAACAGCAAAGGCTCCCGTGGCAATGGAACGGATCGTGAAATCCTCATCGTCCGCAAAGAGCATGATGAAGGAAAAAGGATCGTCGTCCTCCCGCGCATGGGATCCCGACCTGACGAGCGACCAGCTCCTGGTTCTCCACGACGGAGGAACCGAAACCCCCTTCACGAGCCCACTCGTGGATGAACACCGGAAAGGAACATTCGTTTCCGCCGACTGCGGAGAGCCGGTCTTTCGCTCGGAACAGAAATATGATTCCGGAACAGGCTGGCCTAGCTTTTGGGCACCGATCTCACCCGGCGCAGTGATGGAAGTAAAGGACACGTCAGGTGGAATGACCCGAACAGAAATCCGCAGCAAGTGCGGCGGACATCTCGGGCATGTGTTCACCGATGGGCCGCAGCCGACGGGACTGCGCTATTGCATGAACGGCTTGGCGCTGAAATTTATTCCGGATGCGGTGCAGTGAACCCGCAGCTGCCGAAACCTGAAAAGTCCCCAAAATCCTCGCGACGCACAGACCCGTGGCATAGACTCGTATGCGTCCCCCCCTCCCCGATTTCCGCATGTCCCCCTCCCGAACTGCAGCCACGGTAGCTGTGAGCATACTGGTGCTGGTTGCCCAGACCGTTGTCGCACAAGGCATCAGCGTGACGTCCGCGAACGGTTCTTCGATGGCGACATCGATCAAAGCGATGACTGCGGCGACGCGCGCATCGGTTCGCGCGCAGAACCAGGCGACCTGGTCGTCGGCACGCATGATGATCCATGGCATCGTGACGTCGGCGAAAGCCGGGAGCGGATCCACGGCATCGCTGCGCAGCGTCATCCAGAGCAACATCGCTTCAGCAAAGGCCGCAAACCGGGCAGCGCGGTCGACGACGAAGGCAACCTTCCAGGGAAAGCGCTCGTCGGTGAAGGCCGCCGTGTCGTCGCTGAAAGCGCAGGTCCGTGCCAGCCGCAGCAGCGCGCACTGAACGTAACGCAACAGTATCCGTCGCTTCTTGCAACAGAACGGGATTTTATCGGAGGCCCGAAGATGCTATAGATGTCGTACCTATGAACCCCTCCCGCTTCCTGCGTGCGTTTGCCACGTCCTTTATCCTCATCGTCCTGCTCGATGGATTTTGGCACGACGGACTTATGGCAGATTTCTACATGCAGCGTCTGGCAATGATCAACCCATCGCTGATGGGTCAGCCAATCACCTTTACGCCGTTCATAATTTTTATCGCCGCGATCAACGCCGTGACGATGTCCTATTTGATCCTGACGCAGGTCGACAGTAAGAAGCCGCTCAGGGATGCAGCATGGATCGGGATGCTGCTCGGCTTCACGGTCTCTGGCACTCTCAACTTCCTGAACCACACCCTGATCGTCCGCTGGGACATCGTCCTGGCCCTTGTTGACACCGCCTGGGGCACCGTGACGGGCCTCATTACGGCGTTGGCAATCGCTTCGGTTTGCAGCAAGCGCAGGAACAAAGGGCTGCTCGGCATGATGCGAAGATAGGCCAAAAGTGTGGTTATCGAGTGTGTGTTTGTTGATCCGCAAGCGCGACTACGCGCGGATCAACAGCGGAAAGAGGATGAAGGAGAGGCAGGCAAGGACAATGGCTGTGCGGCGCATAGGTTTGAGGAGGTAAATGACGAACGATGATGGCAGGCAAAAATCGGGTTTTCAAGCTTGCACTGGAGCAAGAGTGCTGGATTTGCGAGCATTCGGGAATTGGACGGGCACCGGAAAAAAGACTCCGTTGACGGAGTCGATTTCTTGTTCCCTAGATTGGAGTTTTCCACACTGCCAAAAATGCCATCTCACAATATTTTCCAGATCTTTCTACTACCAGAACAGCGAGAGGACCGCGCGGAGGAATCCCCCATTCTGGTCAACGGCTACGGGGGTCAGGAATTTCCGGAGATCTTCGACGGGTGCTGTGTTGTCGCCGACACCGGTGACCGGCGGTCGGGCAATGATGCGGACGTCATTCCTGGAGCAGGCGGGCTTGAGTGTGCCATCCCAAATCATCGAGCCGTAGGTGCGGACGAGCGTACCGGAGCGGAGGTTATTGTAGAGGTGCACGCGCACGGAGAACGATACCTCCTGGTTGGGGACGAGTGCGGGGACACCGAAGGTGATGTGGTCTCCTTTGCGCACGCCGCCGCCGGCATCCAGGATCTGCATCTGCGCCTGGTCGAAGAAGAACGCGACGCTCCAGCGCGGCATGTCCGATGTTGAGATGTTACGCGCTGTGATGCGGTAGAGGATGTCGTTGCCTGGCAGTGCCTCGGAACGGTCGGAAACGATCGTGAGGCCGATCGTGGGATCAGAAACCAGCGCAGGCATACTTGCCTGCGATGACGATGACCTGGGCGCCTGCGATGACCTGGGCGCAGGCATACTTGCCTGCGATGACGATGACCTGGGCGCCTGCGATGACCTGGGCGCAGGCATACTTGCCTGCGATGACATCGATGAACTGCTCAACCTCCGAAAATACGGATACGGGGACGATGCCGAGGTCGGACCGTAGCTCTGCGCATGCGCCAACGGGGTCACCAGGAGCATTCCGAGCAGGAGCGCGAGCAGCGTGCCGACCATGAGGGTGAGACGCATAAAAAGGAGAGTAAATTATCACTATTATCAAATATAGTCAAGTATTGTTCGGTTGCAGCATTAACCGTACACAAGCGTTTTCTGAAAGAAGGCTCCTGCTCCCCTACACGCTCAACGTCAGCATGACCGGCAAGTGATCCGAGACCCGCACGTCATCCATGACCTGGGCCGACACGTGCGCCATTCCCTTCGGGCAGAGAAAGAGGTCGAGGGTCTTCGTGGGCCGGACTGCCGGGAAGGTGTGCTGATGCGTTTCGACAATTTTCAGGTTACACGCCTCCGCAAGCGCGTGGAGTTCGCGCTCGCCCTCGAAAATGTTGAAGTCGCCGCAGACAATGGTGTTGCTGCGATTGGCAAGGATTTTTTTGAGCTCCTGGCACTGCCGGCGCCGTGTGTCACGGGCCAGCGAAAAGTGCACGAGCAAGAGCGACATGCCTTTGCCGATCTTAATGTCGTAGATGAGCTTCTTGCTGCCGTTCTTGAAGTAATGTTTCTCAAATTGCAGGGGCTGGTGGCTTATGAAGCCATTGCAATTGTTACGGAAGAACGGGAGGAAGCGGAGCAAACTCCTGCGGCCGTACTTGTTGTCGATATGCGAAGTGTACGCGTGGGGGTGTGGCACAAAGCCATGCTTGCGATGGATTTCGACGAAACAGCAGATGTCTGGCTGGACGCGATTCAGGAGTCCGTAGATGGATTGGCGGATCTGACGGATGATCCGGCGGGGCGTATAGAGGTAACGATAGGAACCGAACAAGTAGCTCTTCATGGATCCGTCCAAGCCCGTCGCATAGCCCAGATTCATGAGCAAAATACGGAATGGAGCCTTGCGCGTGTAGGTAGGGCTGGAGCGGTTCATAGTATGGGTGTCGGCATTGTCATTATAGCACAATTCTTGCATAATGTTAATGAGTGGGGACGGCGATAGAATAAGGTAAAACACGCCATATGCACAAAAATCCCGACTGCTCTGGGTTGCAAAACGGTGATTTCACAGCCTATTTGGTCCTCTTCCGCTCGTGCTCCTTGAGCAGCTTCTTCCGCAGGCGGATGTTCTTGGGGGTGATTTCGACGAGCTCATCATCGGCGATGTATTCCAGTGCCTGTTCGAGGGTCATCTGGTTCACCGGGGTCAGGTTGATCGCCTCATCGGAACCGGATGCGCGCATGTTCGTGAGCTTCTTCTCCTTGGTGGCGTTCACGATCATATCCTCGTTTTTGCTGCTCTCGCCCACGATCATGCCTTCGTAGACGTCGATGCCCGGGATGACGAAGAGCTTGCCACGATCCTGCAGACCCCAGAGCCCGAAGGCGACGGTCTTGCCTCCGCCCATGGAGATCATGGAGCCGCGGGTGCGGCCGGGGAGGTCACCTTTGTAGGGTTCGTAGCCAATAAACGAGTGCGAGAGGATTCCCTCGCCACGCGTCTCGATGATGAAGTCGCCACGGAAGCCGAGCAACCCGCGCGTCGGGACTTTGAACTCGATACGTGCGTGGCCGTCGACGGTCTTCATGTCCACCATCTCGCCTTTGCGGCGCGCGAGCATGTCGATCACGGCGCCGGTGAATTCCTCCGGGACGTCGATGATGGCCTGCTCGATCGGCTCCTCTTTTTTGCCGTTTACCTGGCGCATGATCACTTCGGGACGGGAGACCTGGACTTCGAAGCCTTCGCGGCGCATATCTTCGATGAGGACGGAAAGGTGAAGCTCGCCACGGCCGGAGACTTTGTAGGTATCGGAGTTGGGGATCTCTTCGACGTGCAGACCGACGTTGGTCTCCTTCTCACGCTCCAGACGGGCCTTAATGTGGCGAGTCGTGACCAAGTCACCTTCTTTTCCGGCGAACGGGGAGTTGTTCACGAGGAATTCCATGCTAATCGTGGGCGGATCGATGTTCAGGGCGGGCAACGGCTCTGCCGTCTCGCTGGTGGTGATGGTTTCGCCGACATAGATGTCGGGAATACCGGCGATCGTGACGATATCGCCTGCCACTGCCTCGTTTGCCTCAATTCGCTTGAGCCCTTTATACAGCAGAACTTTCGTGATTTTTGAAGCGCGAGTCTTGCCGTCGGTTTGCTTGATGAACACCTTGTCGCCCACCTTCGCGACGCCTTCGTACACCCGTCCGATCGCGAGCCGTCCGATGTAACTGTCGTAGCCCAGACTGCACGGCTGCATCCGGAAGGGGACATCGAGCCGCTGCGTGACCTCCGGGACATGGCTCATGATCAATTCGAACAGCGGCGTGAGGTCCTTGGAGTCCTCTTCCAGCTTCCGCTTGGCGATACCCTCACGCGCGATGGCGAAGATGTACGGGAAGTCGAGCTGCGCGTCGCTGGCCTTGAGTGCAACGAAGAGGTCGAAGACTTCGTCGACCACCTCCATGGAACGGGCGGCGGGCTTATCGATCTTGTTGATGACGACAATAGGTTTGAGCCCTAACTCAAGCGACTTTTTCAGCACGAACTTGGTCTGGGGCATGGGGCCTTCCTGGGCATCCACTATAAGGAGGACGCAGTCGACAGTGCGAAGCACACGCTCCACTTCGGACCCGAAATCGGCGTGGCCGGGGGTGTCGACGATGTTGATGCGGCAATCCTTGTACTGGATGGAGCAGTTTTTGGCGTAGATGGTGATGCCGCGCTCCTTCTCCTGGGCATTGCTGTCCATAATCAGCTCCCCGACCTTCTCCTGCTCGTGCACGGCAAACGCGCCACCCTGTTTGAGCAAGGCATCGACGAGGGTCGTCTTCCCGTGGTCGACGTGGGCGATGATCGCAATATTCCGGATGCTCATACTAATTGCTGAGGAGCACGCTTTCTGCGTGCGGGATCGCAGGTAGATGACCTGCGTCTCTGGAAACCAGAGCCGGAAGAGTCTAGCGCAAAAACCGCGCTGCCAGAAGGCATTATTTGCGAAATTCCATCAAGAAAGGGGCCCAGCTCTAGGGACCCTTTCTCGTTCGGATTCATATGTCACTTACACGTGCACGGGTTGCATCCGCATCCGGAGCAACCGCCACTTCCGCACGAACCACTCTTTCCACACGGACAAAGCTTCTTGACGAGCTTCAGCCAGCACATGATCGATACGACGAAGGCGATCACAGCCAACGACCCGTTAGGCGAGCCGAACATCCACCCCTCGGGCGTCATGTGCGTCATGTAGACGCCGATGACGGTCGCAACCGTCGTGACAGTCGTGAGAAGCGCCACAATGCCGATGAACAGTTTGCAGACGGTGCACGAAGAGCATCCGCCAGAGGATCCGCAAGACATAAAGAAGGTAGGGGGAAGGAAACGGCAAAATTCTACTCCCAATTGCGCTTCGGCAAGAGGAGGCGCATTGACAGATCCATTGACAGAGGACTTTCTTGCAGCATAACATCACGGCTATGCATTCCTGTCTATTCCTTCGTTTGCAGCACCTGGCGTTGGCGGCGGTCTTTATCGGTGGGACGGCCATCCCCTTCTCGGTATCCGCAGTGGACGCGTCGCTCCCCTACCGAAAGTACCCCGGCTTCCAGTGTCACCAGTGGAACCGCTTGGGCGAGTGCAGCGACTGGAGTTACTTCGAACCCTCATTCAATGCGAAGACGCCTCCGCCGGCATACGGCGCGGCAATACTGAACAGGCCGGTGAACCCGACGTACCGTTGCCAGAACCCCACCGTCGACTGCACGGGCTCTGTCTCCGTGCGCGGCAGTGCGTCCCCCGGCGTGGCCTCGCGCGGCGAAATCCTCACCTACAACATCTATCTCCGCAACGACGACAGCCAGAACCGCACGGTCAGCGTGCGTGCCTACATGGACGGCAACGTCGGTTTTGTGAACGCGACCTACGGCGGCTATAGCGACGGCACCATGGTGCGCTGGGATAACCAGAGCATCCCCGCCCGCATGAGCCGCACAATGATCCTACGGGTGCGCGTCCGCGGCGACGCCAGTACCGGCAAGCCGATCGTGCTGCGCATCCAAAGCGACCGCAGTTCCGATTCCGTCTCCACCAACGTCATGGAATCCACGTACTACAACAGCAACGCCATCCGGTTCACCGACGACGGCGTCTACGTCCGCAGCGGCCACCCGCCGCGTTACATCCGCACCGACTTCTATAACAGCCAGACCAAGTACTACCCGCCGGAGTACTACTACAGCCGGACCTCAAACAACTACTACCGCAACTCCTACAGTTCGTCCTACGGGTATTCCCGGTCGTACCAAGGTGGATTTTATTGCGATTCGAGGAAGTTCGTTTGCAGACAGTAAGGAAAGAAAAAAATCATGATCGATTCCCTTCATGTTCCAGCAGCCACTTCTTCTTGGACGTCCCCCACGCATACTTCCCCGGTTGCACTCCACTCGACGGCACTATCCGATGACAGGGAACAACAATCCCGAACGGATTATTTGCGACCACAGACGCGACAGCGCGTATTGCCTTGGGGAACCCTGAGCGCTTCGCAAGTTCCCCATAGGTAAGGGTTGTCCCACTCTCGACCGATGCCAGAGCCTTCCTCACCGTGCGCTGGAACAGCGTGCCACTCTCGGCCAGCGGGAGCGTGAAGGAGGTGCGGCGCCCCGAAAAATATTCGGTGAGCTGCCGCTGGCATTCGCGCAGAATTTTGCTTCGTACTGGGCTCTTGGAGGATCTTGCATTCACCATCGTAACCGAGACGATGCGCCCGGCATCAGCCTCGATGCGGAGGTTGCCGACCGGTGAGGCCATGCTGGCGTGCTCGATGCCGACAGAAGGAGAGGCTGTATTCATCAGTCGTCAATTTTGACGGTAGCGTTCTGGATGACGCCGAGCGCGGCCGCACCCGTGACGGTGCCCAAGTAGACGTTGAACTTCTCTTCGCCTTCGGTGAACGTGTCCTTCGTGATCGGTACGGTAAAGCTCTTGCTCGCTTCGCCCGGGCCAAAGGAGAGGGTGCCCGAGGTCACCGTGTAGTCGGAGCCAGCAATCGCGGTGGAGTCGCCCGTCGAGTAGGAGACAGTGACCGTCCCACTAAAGCCGACGCGACGCACGACGGTGATGAGCGCGATGCCCTGCCTCTCGGTGCTGTAGAACGTCTCAGAGCTGAATGCCAGGGAGCCCGTACCATTGGGGTTCGCTTCGTTATCGACGATCGTCAGCGGGACGCTGTTCGGCGAATCGAGCACCGAACCGCCCGTCGGGGTGGTCAGTTTGAGCGTCGCACTCTTGTTGCCGTCGATGGTTGTGTTGTCGTTCACCTGCACCGAGAACGTCTTGCTCGTCTCACCCGCGGCGAAGTTGAGCACCCCCTGGGTCTGGCTGTATTGGACGCCCGGGTTCGCCGTGCCGGCGGATGTCGCGTAGTTCACCGCGACGGCCGACGTGCTGTTGCCCCTGCGGAGGACCGTGACAGCGATCGAGCCTGCGCTCTCATCGATCGCGTAGCTCCACGCGCTGAACGCGATGTTGCCGCCCGGCGCGCTGCTGCTGGTGCCCGCGGTGCTGGAGGATGAGGAAGACGAAGATGATCCGCCCGTCGAGTTGCCCCCGCCACCGTCGTTATCGAGCACTGTGACGGCGATCACGCTCGGGCCGCCCAGCACCGCACCATCCGTAGGCTCAGTGAGGGTAACCGTGAAGGTCTCGTTGGACTCCTTAATCAGGTTATTGATGAACTTGAACGTCACAACCTTGGAGACCTCCCCGTCGGCAAACCGCACGATCCCGGTCGCCTGGTTGTACCGGACACCGGACTTCGCCGTACCATCGGCCGTGGCGTACCGCACCGTCGCAGTGCCCTTGCTGCCTCCGGTGCGCTGGATACTCAAGCTGATGTTGCTCGCGCCCTCCGGGAACGAAATCTTATCGGTCGCAAACCTAAACGCCCCCGCTGTGCCCACATGGGCGAGCGAACTGGAGGAAGATGACACCGATGACGAACTGCTCACGCTGCTACTGCTACTGCTGCTACTGCTGCTACTACTGCTGGAGGATGCTTCACTGCTCACCGACGAACTCCTGCTGGAGGACGACCGTGATGAGCTGACCGCCTCCGCGCCGTTCAAGGCACGGTCGAGAATGACAGCCAAATCGGCGCGGGTGACGAAATCCCCGGGGTTGTACCTCCCTCCGGAGCCCTTCACAACCCCCATCCCATACAACCGCCCGATCGCGCCGTCGTAGTACGCGCCCTGAGGCACGTCACTGAATACGGCGGAGCCGAGCATATCGGCTGCGACGCCAGTGGTGAGTACGCCGATGGCCAGTCCTGTGAAAAACGGGACAGAGAGGAACGAGTGGACCTTCATAAAAGGGAGACGGGGAGGGAGTGAAGACGGGAGACAGTATAGGAGAGGACCACCCCCGGTGTTCAAGGAGAAGATGGAGCATCTGTGACATTGCGTCGGTGAATGATTGGTGTTGGATTGTACGAAACACCCTTTCTGTTCCACACCCCTATGGAACTGGAAGGAGGGCTGAGCTGAGAGGTGAGTGGGGAATGTGGAAAATCAAATGATGCCAATGACCTGCCGGACAGGTGAAGGAGGGTTTTTGATGTGATTGTTCTTTTCCCCCCTCCCCACCATGTCAAAATTCTCGACCGCACATCCGACATTTGAACAGCTCGAAGACCGCAACATGATGGATGCCACGCCTGCATCCAGCGCACTCGCCCTCCCTGATGCTTTAACATCATTACAAGTGCGTGGGGAGCAGATGCAGGTTGCCAATGATCGAGTTGACCACTTGCAAGCGACAATCTCGGGATGGAAAACGGAATTGCTTGGAGATACCCAAGTTGCCAATGGGGCAAATGCGGAGTTGGTCACGACGCAGACTGCCCTACAAAACGCCGTCGCACGTCATGAGGAGCTCACCGCGACGATACAGACGCTGAACGGCACGGTCGCACTTTTGACGACGGAACAGGGTGAGATCGAAGAAAAGAACCCCCAGTTGCAAGTGCAGATCGACACGCTGCATGAACAGCTGGTCCAGTGGAAAGCGGCATATGAAGAACTTCTGGTATCACTCAAAGCGGCGGAAACACAGATGGAATCGCTTCGACAACAAAATGCGAAAGAGGAATCTGATGTTGCTGACAGAACAAAGGCGGTCGACATCCAGACAGCAGTCGTTTCTCAGGCAGACACGAACGTCAAACAATCCGACGGAAAACTCCAGACCGCTTTCTCATCGCTTTCCCAATCGCAGACAGCCCTACAGACAGCCCAAAATACCCTCGTCGCCGACCAGAAGAAACTCAGTGAAGCCCAGGCGACACTGGCTACGGCAACGAAGAACTACAACGATATCTATAAGCGCTATGGGAAAATCACCATCGGTAAGTATCCCCAGATGGTGAAGGACGCAAAAACCGCGATGAACAAGGCAAAAGCAACCGTGGACGCGCTGACATTGACAGTCAAGAAAGACCGGGATGCGGTGAATACGGCAATAGCTACGATCGACATGTGGACGAAAGCCCGGGGTGCAGGCGCTAAAACCGCAGCAGCAAACAAGAATGCCTTGGCTACCGCCAAAGTCGGGCTCGACACGGCCGTTGCGTCACTGACAGAGGCAATCGCCGCACGCACCAAAACCGGGAAGGATATCACCGACCTGCAGCCGCAACTCTATGCCCTACGCACGGCTGTCGCAGACCACGCACTCACGATTGTCGGTCTGGAGTCCGCCGTCGCTGACAAATCATCCATGCTGCAACACAACACCGCGCGTCTGACGGAAATCCTCCAAAAGCTGGAAGCTCTTCGCGTGCAGCTTGGCGAGCTGCGCTCGCAGAATACCGAGGTCGTCGCCACGATTGACGCCTTAAAAGGGCACATCACGACGACTCGATCAGCTTTTGATGCGGTCTTTGCCGAAATTGCCGAAGACCAGCTGATGATCGCATCGACGGAAACGGACATGCTTTTCGCCAAGGAGCAGGTGACACAGACAGCCAAGGATCTTGAGACGATGCAAAAAATCGTCAGCGACCTCATTCAACTGATACTCATCACACAAAAGGAAGCTCCGGCGGCATCGCCTGTCCGGATTGCCCCAGTCCTCTCTTCACTGATGATGGTGCACCCGCTGATCGAAGTCACAAAAAATGGCGACTGGCTGGATATCCACACCAAGTACTTCAACGGCGCACAGACGCTTCCGTTTGGGAGCATCACGATCACGCCGCAAGAGGGCGACCACATGCTGACCATCCCCGGGGCCTACGCACCGGATGAGATCCGCGACAACATCCCTGCCATCCAGGATCGGCTGAACCGCCAAGTAGCTCAGATGCCATGGAGGAATGTCGCTGCACCCGCCTCGAACGCCGGCGACCTGTTCATGCCATCGGTATTGGGAACCTGGAAGGCAGAGACCGTAGCCTCGAATGGGCAATTAACTCCAGTCTCTCTGTCAGAACCTGCCCATAACGTCGGCGGCGTGACCGGCCTCACAGGCATTACTCCTGATGGCTCGGAGGGGCGCGAACTCGTCGGGGCTACCCCCATCCTCAGTACGCGGCAGATCAGCAACGACGAAATCCGGATACAGATCGATAACATGCCAGAGGGATACACGCTGAGGATCGACAGATGGTTCAGGGAGGGCGGCCGCAAGGCGGTCTTCGTGGAACCTATCACCCCTGGATCCTATTTCGCCAACATCTCAACGGCACAGGAACAAAACGGCTTCTACTATACAATTATCTCAAACAACACCATCGTCCGGTACGGCAAATTTACCACGGGGCAAATGATCCTCCCCTTGGCCATGACCGAAATCCCATCAGCTCTTCCTGCAGGCACCCGCGATCGCCCACTCAGCATCCTCGCGAATGAAAGCGACACGCCGATTTCTCTGCCGATGACAGGCGGCTCAACACGATCTCTCGAGTCCGGCAGCGTGCTTGTGCACCCCACAGCGGGAAAAGACGTACGCCTCAGTTTTACCCCCACCTCTGCCGGCCGCGTGATGCCGCATGGCACCATCGTGGACCTGGATACGCGTGGTGGGGACGGCGTCACCGTTACGCTCGCACGCCGCAGAGCTGACGGCACGATCGCAACACCCTGGACAACGACGCTCGGCAAAGGCGGCACCCTCCAGATCGGGAGCATGCCCGTCGGGTTCTTCGCTATGGAAGGCGGCGACAGCATCGAGCTGACCATCAGCAGCGGGAACAACGACATATGCGACAGCGTGGAAGTGAACATGCAGCTTGCAATCGAGTGCCCTTCCTTCCCCACGGCCATGGCTCTCCCCATGGGCACCATCGCGGGGGAACTCCAGGGCAGGCTGGGATCCGAACTTATCGACCGTGCGCAGGTCTTCGACCGCGGCCCGGGCGTGCCGACCTACGATTCCAGCACCGAGGACATCGCACGATGGATCACCGGCGGTGCCTACGACTCTATGGGCCCAAACGATAGGGCAGCACATCGCTCTGCCGTCGACATTGCCAAAAACGGCATGTGGCAAGCCTACGTCAATACAATGAGCACCGCCTTCACCGATGTTCTCATGGAAAAGAACGGGGTGCTGAAAGAGCGTCGCAGTGGAATCATCACGGATCCCACGCGCCACAACTACCACGCCTCGATCCCCAATGCTCCCCGGTGGGAGGATTTTTATGCTGCGGCTGAACGTGCGTTTACAGTATGTTACGGCACATACAAGAACATTTGCGGTGCAAGTGGGACGCTGATGGATGATCAGAAGATCGAGCAGAAGAGGTTAGATGCGCTGGATGAGGGCGTGCACCAAGCCCTCATCGCAAAAGGCTTAGTGAATGCGCACATGTCCTCGCTGGAGGATCGGCCACTCGCACTCCAGAAACAGCTTGATGCCATTTTTATCGAAGCCTATGGCACTCCTGATCGCTCAGGGTGGACGTTGGCGGATTTTAATCACCTAGCGACGCAGGTGGCGGGGGCGGGGACGGAAGAACGGCAAGCAACCACTCATGATCCGATAAAACCGGCAACAAAAGAACAAACTGATGAGGCGCTCGCATTTCTATCCACACAGGATCGAAATATACGAACGGGTCTTTCCATATTTATGGATGATAACGAAATCAATTCTATTTTGCAGCAATTAAAGAATAATCCACAGCCGCTTATTGATACGAACACGCAGGCATTTAAACCTGTGCAACTTGCATCTAGCGATCCGAACGCCTTTGGTCCTGATAGGAATCCGCAAAGACTGGCATCAACCTTGGACTGGGCGAGAACTTCCACAGCGAAGAGTCTCCTCAGTTCGGTGAGTGGTGAAGGAAGTCTGGCAACCAATACCGGTGTTGCCGTAAACATCCTCAAATATTCGCTGCCTCAGTTCAAAGGAATGACAACAACTGAAAAAAAGGCAATGACGAACAGGGCAGTGTCTTGGCTGGGAGGATTCGAGATGTTGGGGGTCACGGCTCAAGCCGGGTTAATTAATCCGACTATCGGTATGGGTGCGCTCTATCTGCAATCCATTTCACCTGTCGTGCGAGCGCTCAACGCAAAATCTGTGGAGGATTCTTTCAAAATTCTCCAAAAAGAAGGGCTCATCGAATATTCCCCTGGTGATGGCAAGCATGCTGGGAAACTTGTCGTAATCAACAGCGGACATCTTCAGGATATCGGTGAAGTTAATGTCAACCAAGATGGGGCACAGAAAGCATATAACGAATTCCGGGATAAGGGCTACGAGGTATTACATTTCCAAGTAGGAGTGGCATATGACCCCCTCATGCGGAATACTTCGGATTTTCTGACACTTGCAAAAAATATCCTGAATGCACGTCTTCAGGGGGCGGAGAACTTCTGGAAGGCTGTTACGGTAAATGAAATTGAGATGATGGGATATTCGTGGGGAGGAGGGCAGGCAAGCGTTCTAGTGAAAGACCTGCGAAACCAGAACATCAACATCCCGATCAATCTTGCGCTTGTTGATGCCGTAGCTGACGGATATTTTGATTTTCTTGCCGGACCTTCCGTAACGGAGCGTCCTGATGTAAATAGCGTGTTTAATCGCTACCAGCTGCAGGGAAATGCCAATATCACTAGTTTTATCCTTGAGGCTGCGGTAAAAGGCATGTGGGCTGCGAGTACAATTACCAACATGCCAATCCTAACCCGCTCTTCTATGGATGCTTTCTTCAGTCATCTTGCTAGTATTTCCAGCGAGGGGAACCCTGCGCATGGGATAGCTTTCCCAATGCAACCGGGAGATGACCAGCACGAAGTTATTTGGCTAGATGGGAGTAAGCCGAGCAATCAAAGAACTCCTGTGAATCACATCAAGATTGACGATGACATAACATTGGATCCAGATCCTTCTAATACAAAAAATATTTCTGTGACGGAAGCTGCAATAGCCTTTTTAATGTCCAAGGCACAATGAAATACTTTAATATCTTCATCGTAATGGCCAGCCTCTTCCTCGGCGGATGCTGGCTTGTAGATGGAAGCCAATTCGTACTGACAGATCCTCAGTCCGTCATTCCTTTAACAAAGCCCATCGGCACTATTGACACACTTGTTATCAACGGGAAGGAATGGCATATTGAGAAAAATAAAACTGACGTTACACTCGGCGATCCTCAAAAGAATCTGGCAGGCGTTTCGGGTGTTGCCTTTCAGGCGACCTCTAAGAACAATGGGAATGAAATCAGATTTTCTCTGGGAATTCATATTCCACAAATAAATACCATGCTTCCCCTAGAAGCCGGAGCAACTTTAGCAATTGACGATTTGACTCACGAAAGCCTAAATGCCGAAGTGACATACACAACAGATTTCCGAGAGGAGTGCCCTCAAGGCAATGGAATTGAATACAATGGTGAAGATAAATCTCCTACAATTTTTCTTATACCTCGTGAGCCCATTATTCTTATACAAAGTACCAAACATATCACTCTCAAGGGCACATTTGATCTTCCACCTACACCTATTCCTCGCTATCCATATATGATCTGCGACTGGACTGTTGACGATAAAGGATTTCAACAACCGACAAGTCCGCTATATCGGAATCCCGCTCCTCCTGCCATTATCGAAGCCCGAGGAATCCATATAGATATCGATACGGATTTAATCTTTCGATGGTGCGACAAGGGTGCAAATTGCTATGAGAAATGATGCTTTTCTTTTTACCCTGTTTACCTCTTTACCATCGTAACTAATAAACCCAGTTCCTGAAATCAGCTCCGAAAAATCGGTCTTTCGATTAGCCTATACAGTATTCTTACTTTCCGCAGATATAAAATCATTCCGGGAGTCGAACTGAAAATCCCCTATACTCTTTTCATATGCTTAAGAATAAAATTTTTATCGGGATCGGCATAATCGTGCTGTTATGCATAAGTGCCTCCCGATTCGTGTGGCTCCCACCTCTCTACAGCCTCTTTGGATATTACGTCACGATGGACGACGCGATTGGCAGAAAAACTCTACTCAGAGCATTTACCCGCGTCAGATTGCCATAAACTCATTCACTTTGATGCTCTTGCGCCTCCACCAAATGTGAAAATTCTCGACTGTATTATTCACTATGCAAAAATTGCACAGGATCCCTCCATCTGCGAACGTCTGATGCCAAATAGATATGGTCTTGATTGCGTTCTTGGTGCAATGAAAGAGTCACAATGCACCCTGGTGCAAAAAAGAGTGTGGTGGGTAGAAAACAATTATGATCGTAGTCTCTCATTTCAAGAATGCTCGCAATCTCCTCTGCAACACAGTCCAAAAGGCAATGATTGCTGCACAATTGCCCAAGTAAGATTGGTCAAATCGATGAATGACTGTTCTTCCTTAATATCAAAAATAACTCTCTTTGATGAATGTCAGTTTGGACTAGCATTCAAAAAACATGATCCATCGTCATGCGATCCTATTCAGGATACAAACATCAAAGCCGCTTGCTTGGTTGCTGCAAAGGCATTGGAAGAGGATCCGTCTATCTGTACTGGGTGTGCTATTCCTGTTGAACGAATCGAAGATCTACCAAGATAATCTTTTCTACTTCTTCTCCGGATACACCAACGGCAACTCAATGTAGAAGGTCGTCCCCTTCCCCTCTTCGCTTTCGAACCAGAGCTTGCCGCCCTGGGCTTCTATAGCCCCTTTCGAAACATGGAGCCCAAGGCCATTTCCATCCCTACCGGCGTCACTGGCACCAATACCACTACTCATTACTCAGTTAGTATTTGGCACAAAATATCAGTTGGAGGCTATAATGCAACTCATGCAGCCACTCTTCTTTAGCCTATTGGCAATGGCATTTTATGCCCTGGAAATCTCAATCACGGACTGGCGACTGACAAATCTTTCCCCGCGCTTACTCACTGCATGCTATTCCGTAGGAGTTGCAATATTTTCTATATCAGCTTTGTTTCTGACTCATGAGAAGATTTCCAATCCTAGCGGCCGCCAAAGTATATGGATTATTTTAATGGTAATAGCTTCATTTTTTGCAGCTAGTGCACATTTCCAAGCATTGCATCTAAAAGCTGGTGCCTTACAACTCACACTTATCTACTGCCTGCTTCCTGTTGCCGCATCTCTTTATACAGCGATATTCGAACATAAATTTCCCAGCATTCAAATGGTAGCCGCCTGGGTATTGGCAGGTATATCACTCTACCTTATTGCAACTGCGAGACCTGTGCAGTTGCCATAGATTTACCTCTTCTCCGGATACACCAACGGCAACTCAATGTAGAAGGTTGTCCCCTTCCCCTCTTCGCTTTCGAACCAGAGCTTGCCGCCCTGGGCTTCTATAGCCCCTTTCGAAACATGGAGCCCCAGGCCATTTCCATCTTTCCCTGCATTGCTGGCACGGTAGAGTTCCTTGAAGACATTTTCCTGTTCCGCCTTCGGGATACCGATACCCGTGTCTTTGAACACACAGAATAATTTGTTGTCCCTGATTTCCACAGTGAAGTCCACATTGCCCCCCTCTGACTTCAGTGCCGTGTATTTGATGGCATTGCCCAGCAAGTTATCAAAGGCCAGCTGAGTATATTTCTTATCGAAAATTACAGTTGGAAACACTGAAGAAGAAAGGGCTACCTTCAAATGTACCCTCAATTGCTTTGCATGATTTTCTGCTTCGCTGACTATTTCTTTAAAGAGGCCACTGAGATCGACTGGTTTCGGCTCAAGAGGCAATTTCCCCAAGGTGATTTTTGCAGCATCCAGAACCATTTCTGACTGCGATCCCATTTTCTGAGCAGCATTCCGAATTGTAGTGACGTTCTCTTTTTGTTCTTTGGTAAGTTCTCCATATGTTGCATCCAGAAGCAGTTCAGTCACGAAGTTGATTGTCGTCACTGGTCCCTTGAATTGATGGGCAACCATGTGGAGAACTGCGTCTTTTTGACGGTCAAGCTCATTAAGGGCTTCGACCTTACTTTTCCAGATTCTTACTAAGAAGACTGTTAGAGCAGTTAGCAAAAGAGAGAGGAATATAGTAAACAAAACATATGGAACCAGTGCCTGATTGGTAATTTTTTCATAATCTGAAACTTCGACATCAATGCCTATTAAAGTTCTTATTTGTCCATCGTTAGCATAGATCGGAGCCGACGAAGAAAGGAAGGTGCCCCATTGATCAATGGACAATTCACTATCCACTGTAGGTCGACTAAAACCTTCTTCGCGAAGAGTTGTAAACTCTGAAACGTCATACTCGTCACCTGGCTTATTCAGTTGATCACTTTCATCAATGTGCCCATCCTGGTTCAAATCTATTTTTTGATCAGGTTTAAGGGAATCTGCATCAGCAACAAACTGGAAGATATTTGGATTTTTAGTCTTTCGCAAAAGATACGCGAACCTAATATTTTTATTGACATCTCTAACGTGCCGTAACTGAAAAACAATTTTTTTATATTCTGGAGTATTAATACTCCCGTACCCGATAATTTGATCAATATCCTTTTGGTCAAAAGAAAGAGAGGCTGTTGATACCATTGCAGTTAGTCTTTCTTGTAAGTTTTCTTTAAAAAATTGTTGCAACCTTAGGTATAAAAAGAAGTTAACTGAGAGAGTAAGAACTAATGCGGCAACTAGGATGAAATAGCTATGATATGGCCTAAACGATTCTTTTCCATTTTGTTGAGCCCTAATATTACCTGGAGAATCTAGCATCTTTATATAGTAGCACTTTTCATATTAGATATGAAGCTCATTTTTAGGACAAAGCCAGGAACTACTGGCAGAGCCGGAGGCTAGTCATGGATTATTATTTTTTGCAGACCAAAAACTCTCTTGCAAAAATTTAGGAATATATTTTTGATAGAGTTTGTAAGACTTAAGCGGCAAATGGCTAATACTTTTTATTATCTTACGACATTTTTTCTCTCCACAAAAGCACTTCATGCTCCAAAGCTGGTCTTCTTCTGTAATGGAATAATCAATGGTTATTTCTTCGCCTAGAAGAATTTTTTTCATTCCCACAATTTTGAACAGACCGCTTCTGCCAGAATTTGGATTACATGAATGATTGATATACCAGGCTGGATTATTTCTAAACGGATTAATCCATTTATTCTTGCCTATTCCAATCCAACGCGGTCCGACCTTACTTGGTACTCTCCCATTAAATGCCTTTTTACGACCAGCGATTGTGAAGATTGTTTCACCCCTTTCAAATTTTTTCTTCGCGAAGATGCCTTTTCCTGTACATTTTGTCATCCCTACCATAACTGAATTATACATATTTATAATACTACCTATATTTTCAGTTTCACATAGCGAATCCTATCAATCGATCTTTCCTGCTAAAAAATGCTAAAAAAGGTCTTTTCAGTGACCTACGCGGGGACAGGCCCTGCGGTTTCCATCACTCTTCTATAGAATCTTCTTCATCCAAATAAGAAATAAGACACCACAAAGTACACCAATAAACCACATCCAAATTTTAAATTTTTTGTGCAAAGTATCCAGAACAGCTGATGCACTAATATCGGCACCTAGTACTGCATAAGTTTTATTTTGAGCATCTTTGATGGGTGCATAACCCGAAATTAAAGTACCCCACTGTGTTGCATAGAGTTTCTTCTCATGCGATGGATATTCAAATGCCTTCAATATTTCAAGAGGAGAATCATCCCAATAAATGATGCCTGGCGCCACATTTTCATCAACTTCATCTAAGATTCCGTCTGCATTAATATCCGGGCCCATCGTCGAAAGATTATAATTTGAATTGGAATCTGCAACAAATTCCCAAAGATTTGGGCTCTCGAGAAGCCTCTGGATATAGACATACGTGATGTCCGGATCTGCATCCTTAATTCGATTAAGTTTAATAAATACTTTCTGATATGTTTCTGTCTTCATATCTTTTGCCCAATGTAGTTTCTTCAAATCATTTGCATCAAAGTCCGGAGCTGCAGTCGCAACTATCGACATTAATCTTTTCCCAATCTCATTGACAGTTTGATCTAACATGTATCTGTATAAACCAAAGGTAATTGCCAAAGCCAATTCAGCGCAGAGCAATGCTGTTACCAATACCTTGCGCATATTCAGCACCTTCCACAATTCCATAAACAATGACCGATTGAAGGCTGTTAAACGAATGAG
>SICS01000028.1 GCA_009691305.1 Candidatus Peribacteria bacterium
GTCGGGAGGCCGGTGTGGCCGCCGGAGACGATCATGAGTCCACCGGTCATCGTGTCACCCTGGACCTCGACGTAGCGGTTGGAGGTGAGCGTGATGACGTTGCCGGAGCCGAAGGTGTTGGCGGTGCCAGTGGAGTCAGAACCACAGACCAAGTTTCCTGCAGAGTCCGTGTCGATCGTGTCGCAGTTCTTGAGCGAGGTCGCCGTGAGTGTGGCGCCGGAGAAGTTGCCACGCGTGATCACGTTGCCCTTGAGCAGCGAGGTCGTGTCGACGACGAGTGAACCGGACGAACGGATCTGGGACTTTGCGAAGAGGGTGATACCGGAGAGAGTGCTGAAGCGGATGAGCGAGCCGGTAAGGATCGAGTTGGTGGAGAACGTTGTGCCGTTGAGGGTGAGACCCTGGCCTGCGGTGTACGTCGTGTTCGTGTCGGTGTCGATATCGGTCGACCACGAGAGTTGGCCGGCACCGTTGGTCTTGAGGACACGGCCGGATGCGGCGCCATCTCCGTACGGGAACGTGTACGTGACGCCGTTGAGGGTGACCGTGGACTGGAAGATCGACGCGCCTTCCACGATCAAGGTCCCCGACGAGCGGAGCTGGTCTTGTGCATGGAAGACCCGTCCAGAAGCTGTTCCGGCGACTTCGAGCAGGAGGCCCGCTTCGATTGTCGGCAGCGTTCCATGGAGAGTTCCGGACTGGATCAGGAGTCCGCCGGACATCGACGATCCCTGGCGCTGGACGTACCGGAGGTCCGTCGAGCTCTGGGAGAACACGCCGGAACCGACCGAGTCGGATCCGCAGATGAAGTTGCCAGTGGCATCCGTGTCGACCGTGTCACAGTTCTGGAGTGAGCTGACAGTGAATGTGGAACCGGAGAGGTTGCCGACGACGCTGAGGTTTCCGGTCATCGTGTCGCCGGTCAGGTTCACGTAGAGCGCGTCGGCCGCCGTCTGGTTGAGTCCGGTCGTCGTGGTGTTGTTCGTAATGTTCGTCGTGCTACCACCGGCGCTTCCACCACCTCCGCCGCCTCCCCCGCCGCGACGCGCGGAAGAACCTGACTGCGTCGGCCTACTCAATCCGCCACTCAACCGGCCGTCATCGCCAACGCGGAGGATATCCGACGGCAGGTTCTCCCACACAGCCTTGCCGTTGCGGAACATCACGATCTTCCCCTCCCCCGGTTTGCCGGAGATGCTCATCAGCGAGGCGACCAATTGCTTGCGGTACTGGATCTGTGTGGGGACGTTGACGTTGATCGTCGGCTGAGCCAGTTCGATCTTCTGCGCGGTCTGCGAGAAGAGCCGGACTGTGCGGCGCAGCGTAATGCGAGTAGAAAGCGGGCTGGGGGCAACGGCATTGAACCAGGTTGGCTGGGGAATGGCCGGGTAGCTATTCTGGATAACCGACTGCTGCGTCACCTGCTGCTGCGTCTGCTGGGCAATCTTCAGGACCGATCCCGTGAGGAGCCCGGACTGACGGACGAACAAGACCAGCGCCGTGGCGGCACCGGCGAGGAACAATGCGCGGGCGTGCGTGCGGTACGCCTGACCAGCCGGACCCGAGGGGGCCTGGGCATCCGTGGACGTCGCCGAAGCGTCGGCAGTCGCCATCGCCGGAACCTGCGCAGCCACCGTCTCGCGGTACGCGGAAATGTGGCGCTCCATCTGTGCGCGGGAATACCCCGTCGCATGCTGGATGTACTGGCGCACCAACCCCCTGTCTTCGCGGGCCAGTTGTTCGTAGCCGACCTGCTCCAACGCGGCCCGAACCCACTGCTGCTTTTCCGACCGGAGCGCACCCGCCATCTCCCCAGTCGCCGGGAGGTTCTTCAGGTACTCCCGAATGGCATCAATCTGCCGGTGAAGGTTGTCGGGAGTCGACACGGATCGGTGTGGGTGTTTGTGGGACGGGCTGTGAGGGTGGCGTGAGCCCGGATGAGGGCGGGATGAGCCTAGGCTCGTTTGTCTCTTTCGATCGTTTAATTATAGCAGAAACCGGCCTTATGGACAATATTCATTTTGAGTGTGGCATAATCAACCCACCCCCCAAAAATCGACGGCATAACACACCCATAAACCCCGAATTTTGATAGCAAAGAAAGCTGTACATTTTAGCCCCTTTTCGGCCGCTGTTTTTATGGCCTATTGTGCTTCCCGTTTTCCCAACAACACGTCCACCGCCGCAGCCGCCTGGGCGTCGGCTTTCCAATCCCACGGGGCACCCACCGGAGGCGGCTTGACCCCCTCAGCCGGAGCCTTCGACGGCTCCACAACGATATCGGGATGGACCCCCTCCTTGCCAAGGTTCTTTCCGTTCGGCGTCAGCCATCGCGCCACGGTAATTCGCATGCTCACACCGCCCTCCAGGTCGACCACTTCCTGCACAGTCCCCTTCCCAAAACTCTTCACGCCCACGATGGTCGCACGGTGGTGGTCCTGCAACGCGCCCGAGACGATTTCGGATGCGCTCGCGGTGCCTTCGTTCTGCAACACGACCAGTGGGATATCGGGCAGGAGGGTGGTGCCGTGGACGGACTCCGTCTCCGTCACACTGCCGCGGCGTTCCACCTCCACGACAATGCCCTTCGCAACGAAGAGCGAGACGAGATCCACAGCGCCGTCCAGATAGCCGCCGCCGTTGTTGCGCAGGTCCAGGATCACGCCATCCATGCGGCGGTTCTTGAACGCCTGCAATTCTTTCTTCAATTCGGCAATCGACCCTTCGCCAAACTGGTTCAGGGCGACGTAGCCGAAGGATTTGCCAGCTGTGTCAATGCTATGTGATTCCACGCTGGGGATATGGATCGCTTCGCGTGTAATCGTCAATACGAGCGGAGACGTCGACGTCTCCGCTCCGGGCCGGCCAATCTTGATGGTCACGGGTGTCCCCTTGGGGCCACGGATATGGCTGACGACTTCAGAGAGGCTCCAGCCTTCCACCGATTTGCCGTCCACTTCCAGGATCGCATCCTTGGTGCGCAGGCCGGCCCGCTCGGAGGGAGAGCCTTTCAGTGGCAATACGACCAGAACCAGGCCGTCGCGGACGGTCAGCTCTGCGCCAATGCCTTCTAGGTTCCCCGACAGGCCGTCACGGAACGCTGTGTTTTCCTTGGGGGTCATGAAGACCGTGTAGGGGTCCCCTAGCGCGCGTGCCATGCCTTCGGCCGCACCGTACATGAGCGGCGTCACCTGCACTTTCTCGGGGTCGATGTAGTGGTCGTTCAGTTGGTCCCACACCTCCCACAGGAGCGACGAGTCCACGTCGCGGCGCGGGTTCTGCGCGGTCATCCCGCTCGCCGAAAGACCCAGGCTGATCAGGCCGGAGACGGAGGGGTTCGCGTGGGCGCGTCCGCTGTTGCGCTCATGCGCAACGCCAAGCTGCCACCCAAGCAGGAGCAAGAGGATACCGGCGGCGGCGCGGAGAGGGGCTTGGCGGATGGGCACAAAGCCCATCATCGACGAGGGAGCCCTAATGATCAAGAGTAGAGCCCCTGATTTTATGAGCGCTGGCATCCTTGCCCGCGACGTATTCCACAAGAATTCCTTGATGATTGGACGGTGATCATTGATCATTCCGCCTCATGGCAAAACACTCCCCCGCCATCCACCGGCAGATGCCGATCCAGGAAATCGTCACATACCTTCCGCAGGCAAAGTCCGTCCTGGCAGAATACGGGCTGCACTGTTTCTCGTGTGCGGGCAGTGAGTTCGAAACTCTCGCGGAGGGGTGTGCCAGCCATGGATTTCCCGACGACGAGATCGACGAACTCGTGGACGACCTCAACGGAATGCTCCGGGATATGCCCAAGCGTCCCCAAACCCTAACCGTCACCCTGGACGGTGCCCGGGCAATCCGGAAAGTCGCCGAGGACGAAGGCAGGCAGGGGGAAGGCCTGGCTGTGATCGCAGATGCCGCTGGAGGGTTCTGCATGGAGTTTTGTAACCCCAGCGCGGCCTCCCGAGCGACAGCCGAGGGGCTTGCCGCAAATATGACATTCGTCAACCCCGGGGAGCCAGACGTGCGGGTCTTCGCCTCAGAACTAACCCTTTCCCGCATCGGGGGAGCCACAATCGACTTCCGAGAGGGTCGTTTTAAGCTTGATTTGCCGGAAGACACCCTAGCCGGGGGGTCTTGCCCTGTACCGGAGCCCGGTAGGGCGACTGGTACAGGGTGCGGCTGCAACGGTGGGACCTGCGGGTGTGGCAAGAAAAGCCACTAGAAGCCAAATGAGCCTGTTGTGAGCCTAGGCTCATAGGCGAAATGCGGCATTCCCCACCTCCCCCTATATAAGGAGGGGGGAAAATGATGAAAACCCCCTATCCCCAACCCCTTTCCCCCGTGCGCGGGAGAAAGGGGCTTCAGTAATCATCCAGGGGGAGGGGTCGGGGGAGGGGGTTATGCGGTATGCTATCTCCCGTAATGGACCTCCCCTCCTCCCTCGAACGTCGTCTTCAGAAGGCCTTTCCCCGGGAAAGCGAGCGGGAGCGTTTCGTCGTGGATACCCTGGAAGAGGCCCTGGCCCAATCCTCGGAGGGTGAATCCCTGCCCGAAGGCATCGGGGGCACCCTCCATCTCTTTACCGATGGGGGGTCGAGGGGCAACCCCGGGCAAGCCGGCATCGGGTGCGTCTTGGTCGACCCCAGTCAGGGGATCACCCTCAAGGAGCACGCCGAATGCATCGGGATTGAGACCAATAACGTCGCCGAATACCGGGCCCTGATCGCCGGACTGCAGATGGCTCTCGCCTACCAGCCCAACCGCCTGATCTGCCACCTCGATTCTGAGCTAGTCGTGAAGCAGCTCAACGGCGAGTACCGCGTAAAGATGTCTACCCTCCAACCCCTGGTCGACCAAATTAAGGAGCTGGCCATGCAATTCCCTGACGTCGTCTTCCAGCACATCCCGCGGGAGGATAATTGGAGGGCGGATGAGCTGGTCAATAAGGCATTGGATGCGAACCCCATCTCGCACAAAGGGCTAAATCATTGATAACGGTGAACGGACAATGGAGAATGCCGGCAACGCATGAAACGCATATTGCTGACCGCCGGCCTGGGTATTCTTACGTCATTTTCCATTTTCCATTCTCCATTCTCCATTCCTCCTGCAGAAGCAGCCGGCCCCATCACCTACAGGCACAAGCATTTCCTCTACACCATTGATCCAGCCTCCCACCCCGAATGGCGCACACCCTCGGAAACCTGGCTGATAAACGGGGTGCCTTTTGAGCCTCCCGCTTTCTGGCGGGTAGATGGCGATACCGTGCCTCCCCTGCCCGCAGGGGTCGAGCGGCAGGAAACCTTCATCTGGAACCGCAATACCATCCGATCCACCCTGGAAACGATTGTGGGGACGGCGCTTCGGCGCCCTGCAGGAAATGTCACGATCAGCAGGACGGGCACCGGATTGATCGTATTCGACGGGGTGGGGCTCCCCGGCCGGGACGTGGATACCGATGCCACCGCCCGCCTGACGGTCGCCGCCCTAGAGCAGAACCTGACGGAAATTGAACTGCCTGTGACCGAGACGCAGCCCGAAATCCATGTGAATGATGAGAAGCTGCGGGCAGCCGGCATCACGGAGGTCGTGACGGTCGGCGAATCGGACTTCAGTCGGTCACCGGTGAACCGCCGCCACAATATCGCCGTGGGGCTCAACCGCTTCAACGGCCACTATATCGAACCGGGCGCGGTCTTCTCGTTCACCACCATCCTCGGAAAAGTAGACGGCACCACCGGCTACCGCAAGGAACTGGTGATCAAAGGCGACAGAACTGAGCCTGACTACGGCGGCGGACTCTGCCAGATCTCGACCACCGCCTACCGCGGGGTGTGGGAATACGGCCTTCCCATCCTGAAGCGCAAAAACCACAGCTATACGGTCAGCCACTACTTCCCGCCAGGGACGGACGCGACTGTGTACCCGGGCTCGGTGGATATGGTTTTCCAGAACGATATGCGCTCCGCCCTCCTGCTCCAGACATATAAGGAGGGGGACCTTGCGTTCTTCATTTACTACGGCACCAAGGACGGCCGCTCGACCGAGCTCCTCGGCCCCTTCATCTCCAACCGCCGCCTCCCGCCGCCGGACAAAACCGAATTCACCACGGATCTGGCTCCCGGGGAGCGGAAGAAATTGAATGAACGGGTGCCCGGGCTGCACGCCCTCTGGTACCGGTTCGTCACCTCCGCGAACGGCGAAGTACACCGCGAAACGATCTTCTCCATCTACGAAGCTCGTTCGCTCTTCACCGCGATCGGGGTCGCCGCATTGCCGCCGGGGTACCTCCCGGGCGGAGCGACTGGAGATGCGCTGCTGGGAGGAGATTCGATCCCGACGGATGCGTCGACCTTGTCGTCCTCAAAAAAATCGAGTTCCTCCGTCCCCAAGAAACCGTCCACCCGACGCTAGGCCATGGCTCTCCGCACCCCCTTCGCGCGCAGGGGCGAATTCATGTGCCCCTCTAACAGCAATGATTGTAGCGCGTAGAGTTGATCCGAATCACACCCCCGTTCAGGCGGCGCAAACACCCCTTTGCGGCAGGCTTCCACGTACGCATGGCCATCGGACGCCATGGGCTCCATGTCCTGCATTTCCCCTGCATCTGGGAGAAAACCGAGGCTGTGGAGCAGTGCAAAACCGTACGCAAGCCCCGCATGGGAGACGCCGTCCTGGCATGCGGACAGGAAAGCGAGCGTGAGATCGAAGATCTCGGGGAGCGCCCCCTCATCGGTCACCAACCGCATCAGCAATTCGACTCCCTCTTCTAGGTCCATGAATGTAGACACGTCCGACGGAAGGAATCGATGTGTAGGGGCGCGGCATGGTTCGGCGCCGCTCACCACAGGTGCCGCGTCCTTGTGCGCCGACACGCCGGCCACGATCCACGCTGAACCGCTTTCCTTCAATTCAATGGCCAACCGCGAGAAGGGAAGGAGAGACCCGCCCAATTTACTCTGCAACCTCCGCGCCCCAGCTGCACGTGCACTGATGCGACCCCGTTCGCGCGTCAAAAGGATACAAAACCGATCGGCCTCCCCAACATCGTAGGTTTTCAGCACAATGGCATCGAAAGATTGTGAGTGGGGCATGGGATGACATTGTATCGGACAAAACACACACAAACACAAAACAGAACGACATACACAAACACCTACATGGGCGGCATCCGCGCGCCACGGGGGGTGAAGGGGATCCTAGGAGACGAGGAAAGGTGTGTCGTTCTTCAATGCAGAAACAGATTGGCTTCGCGCCGCGGCGCGGATTGGCGCGCGGAGCGTTTTCTTTCGCCATTTCTTTGTCGCCCTGACAAAGAAATGGCATCAGGCAGTGACTAATCCCCCCCTCCCACCTCTCGTCCCCAAAAAGGCACCGACGAACCCAATCCCAGGAGCGAGCAGGAACTGCACAACAATCAGCATGGGGCCAAAGACTGCGAGCAGCCGCCCAACTTCAGAGCGCAGCGCCCCAAACGTGCCGGTATCGCCGAGCGCGGGAACCAAGAGCGGCAGCAGGAACAGGATTAGGAAAAGGCACGCGAGGCTCATGGCGAGTGCGCCGAACAGGAGGATGGTCGCCTCCGTCGCGAATGGCAGGACCACAGACGCTTCCTGCGCACCGCTCATGCGCTCGACGAAGACTTCCTCCCGGCGGAGGAACGCGCGGCGCCGGACGAGTTCGATGACGATGAAAAGCAGGATCCCGCCCGTGAGCAGCAGCACAAAGAAGGAGAGTGATCGCCCGGCGTCCGTGAGGCGCAACATGCGGCGGAGCTCGCTCTCCTGGCCGGTGGCCTGCGAGAGGAAGGCAGGGTCAATCACGCCCTGCCACTGGGGCTGTTTGGCGAATGTCGCGAAGGTGTCGTAGCTCCCCAAATCGTCCATCGTGACCGCGATCGTATCGGGGAACGGGTTGTCGATCTTGAACTGCTCCAAAAAGGAGACGAGGTCGGGGTTCGATTTGCGCTCCCGTTCGTACGCCTGCTCTCGCGTGATGTATTCGACCGCCGAAACCCCCGGCGATTGCTGCGCAGCGGCGACAAACTCCTGCACCTGTCGGTCGGTGACCTTTTCCTGCACCTGCAGGCGGAGGTCGGTGCGTGTGCGAAGGAGTTGGTCGACTCCCTGCACGCCCAAGCACAGCACCAGAAAAATCTGTACGAGTAACGTGACCCCCACGAGCGCCCAGACGCTCGTCCCCCATCCGCGCTCACGGTGAAGCGTCGTCACCCCGCGCCAGAGGCCACGTTTGAGTAAGAGAAGTGTTGTCGGAGAAAGGCGAAATGCAGGCACGGCGGCTATTATAAGCGGAAATCCCCTGCGTTGTCATCCTGAGCGGAGCGAAGGACGAAAACGCCGATGTCTATGGTTCGCTCCGCTCACCATGACATCCCCTACCCCTGCCGCACCATCCTCGACAGTTTATCGACAGCAGCAATGCACTCTTTTGCCCGAACATTGCCCGGTTCCAGCTCCAACGCCCGCTCCAGTAGCGTGCGGCTCTTCAGGAAATTCTGCACTTCGAGGTACGCGACCCCCAGATCGCAGAGCGTCAGCACGGAGTCGGCGTCCAGGTTAAGAGCGCGTTCGATGGTGACGATCCCCTGTGCGCGCTGGCCGGAATGGAAAAGCGCCCATCCCAGGCAACGGAGGATTTCCGCGTTGTTCGCCTTCAAGCGGTTGGCCTTCGTTAGGTGCGTGACCGCCTCGCTCCACTGCTCGGTGCGCGAACGAAGAAAGCCCAAAATGTAGTGGCCGGTGTAGCTGGCGGAATCGAGGGAGACCGCCTGCGTGGCGGCCGCTTCCGCGCGACGGAAATCGCCGAGGCTGAGTTCATTATCTGCAACCTCTTCCAACGCTGACACGTTCTCGGGGTCTTCTAAAAGGAGTTCTTCCAGGAGCCCCAGCGCCTCGCGGTACTTGCCGTCCAGTTTCATCTGTTCGGCACGCTCCAGGCGCTCGAGGGTTTCCGGCGATGGATCGTTGTGTGGCATGGCGGGTACTGTAAGGCGTTCGGCAAGAGGATGCCAGAAAAATCAGACCGATCCTTCGTAGAGGAAGTACAGAACCGTCCGGACGATGGCGTACGCGCTCAGGATAATCGCCAATCCAACCAGAGCGCTGATCATCATTTTCTTGCCGTTATCGATCTTCGTCTGGTCCCCGTGGGAAATCGTGATCTGCGCCGCACCCACCAAAAAGAGGAGGGTACAAATACCCACGGCACTGCCCGAGGCAAATCCCAGCACGTTCGAAAACGCCTGCACCCAGGGGATACGGACCCCCGTATTTATGGTCACGCACCGGTATTCGACACCATTCAGATCGAAGCAGCGTTCCTGCGCGTATGCAGTAAAGGAAAAGAGGAGGAATCGCAGGAGCGGCATTTCCGTATAGTATACCATAGACTCTCACACTCATGAATACTGGTTTCTCCATCCGTGCCATCGACCACCGGCAGAGGGGGGATGACCCTCTTGGGGCGGGCATACTCACTCGCCGCACGAATTCCCCTATCTCGGGGGCGGGCATACGTGCCCGCCTGGGCGGCTTCGCAATACGCGTCTGGGCATCGATGCTGTACCTGACAAAAGGGGTCCGCAGAAAACAGCAGCAGTGGGGCTGGAAGAGATCCATCCTCCTTGTCGTCGTCGCCGGCTTTACCCTCTTCGCCTCCTACGCCCTTTTCCTCTGGTTGACGCTGCCGTCGATCGATGAACAATCCCTCCTCGCCGCGTCGCAGAGCACAGTGATCACCGACAGGAACGGCGTCGAGCTCTACCGCGTCTTCGACGAAGAAGACCGCACGATCATCCCGGGGTCCGATATCCCCAAGACCATGAAGCAGGCGATCATCGCGATCGAAGACCGCCGCTACTACGACCGGGGCTGCATCGATATCCGCGCCCTCGCGCGCGCCGTGCTGAGCATGGGCCGCGCGGGCGGTGCTTCGACCATCACCCGCCAGCTCGCACGCAACGCCCTCAACCTCCAGCGCGAGAACATCGTGAGCCGGAAGATGAAGGAACTGATCTTGGGGTGCCAGCTGGAATCGCGCTACGACAAGGAGCAATTGCTGGAGCTCTACCTCAACTGGATCCCTTTTGGGCAGAACGCCTACGGCCTACAGCAGGCGAGCAGTCGGTACTTCGGCAAGGAGGCGAAGAAGCTCACCCTCGCGGAATCCGCGGTCCTCGCCGGCCTCCCGCAGCTCCCCTCGTACTTCAGCCCGTACGGGCGGCACGTACACACCACGGTCAACGACCGCATCCAAAAGGGCATCGAAGACGGGACGATCACCAGCACCGACCAGATCGATGACGATGATGTCTCGATCGGGCTGCTGGGGAATTTGATCGGGACGGGCGCGGTCATGAACAAGAAGGGCAAGAGCCCCAGCGCGGCCGTACAGGCCGCGGGGTCGGGGCACTACCTCTACGTGGGAGGCCGCGCCGACCAGGTGCTGCGCAGCATGCAGGACGAGGGATTCATCACCGATGCGCAGCGCCAGCAGGCGGTCAAAGAACTGCAGACCATCGCGTTCAAGCAGATCCGCGAGAACATCCGCGCCCCGCACTTCGTTCTCTGGGCAAAGGAGCAGGTAGAGGCGCTGCTCGGGAGCACTGAGCAGAGCAACGTGCTGGAGCAGGGCGGCATCACGATCCAGACGACGCTCGACTGGACTCTGCAGGAAGCGGCGGAGTCGGTGATCGCCGCGCATAAAGACGACATCAAGAACCGCTTCATGGCCGACAACATCGCACTGGTGTCCGTCGACCCGCAGACACGCGAGATCCTCGCGTACGTCGGCAACACCGATTACCTGGACGCGACGAGCGAAGGGAAGATCGACATGGCATTGGTGCCGCGGCAGCCGGGATCCAGCTTCAAGCCGTTCATCTATGCCGCCGCATTCGGCAACGGGTACGGCCCCTCCACCGTGATCTATGACGTGCCGACAAAGTTCGGGGAGTACGCGCCGCAGAACTTCGAAGGCTCCTTCTGGGGGCTGACGAGTGCCCGCCGCGCGCTGGGCGGTTCACGCAACATCCCGGCAGTGAAGGCATATTTCCTGGGCGGACAGGAGAACGACATCCTCACACTCGTCGAGAAGATGGGTGTCCCGTCGCCCAAGGCCCAAAAGCCCACCCGAGGCTACGGTGCCGCGCTGGCCATTGGCGCGGCCGAAGTCCCGCTCACCGAAATGGTCCAGGGCTACGCGACCCTCGCTGACAACGGCATGGTGAAACCGATGAGCGGCATCCTGAAGGTCACCGACAACCACGGCGCGATCCTCTTTTCGATGGATGACAGCGCGGCCAGGACTTTATCCCAAGCCGAGCCGAGGGGTGCCCGCAATGCTGAACAGGCCCTCGACCCGCGCATCGCGTACGAAGTGACGTCGATCCTCAGCGACGTGGGAGCGCGCCCCAACGAGTACTGGAAGAACATCCTCTCCGTCCCCGGGACGCAGGCCGCCGCTAAGACCGGCACCAGCAATAAATGCCTGGAACGGGAGACAGGCAAGGACATCAATCCGGAAACCGCCGCGTGCAAGAAGCGTCGGCCCGATAACGTCTGGACGATCGGGTACACGCCCGCGATCGTCACCGGCGTCTGGGTGGGCAATGCGACGAATGATGTGCTGAGCGAAAAGGCGGACGGTCTCACCGTGGCCGCCCCCATCTGGCACGACTTCATGGCAAAAGCGCAGAAGATCCTGAAGCCCGCGGTCACCGCGTTCACGATGCCCGACGGCATCGTGCAGGCGCAGATCTCTCTCCTTTCCGGCCAGCTTCCCACAGAATGCACGCCGGTGGCGCTTCGCCGAAGTGATATTTTCCTCACGGAGAACGCCCCCTCAAAGGAAGACCCCGCGTGCGTGACGCTGATGGTCGACCGGGTCACCGGCCTGCTTGCCTCCGACAGCTGCCCCGTAGAAGCGCGCACGGAACGCAGCTTCCTCGTCCCCTACAACGTCGCGGGCGCAGACTTCCCGCAGTGGGACACGGACGTGATGAAATGGGCAAAAGCGCAAGCGATGGAAAACCCGCATGCCACCAACGCGGCCTTTCTGGCCGCAGGGACGGGCAGTACGATTTCGTTATTCATCGCCGGTTCCGGCGGCATCCTTCCACTCCCCATCGCCCCGACCGAGAAGTGCGATATTGCCCTGACGCCGGGGCGCACCGTGAAGCCGACCCTCCAGATCTTCTTCCCGCAGCAGGACGAAACAGTCTCGTACCCCCAGTTCCTCCCGCGCATCCAGTACACCGTCGGTTCTCGCGTCCACAGCATCGAGTACGCGATCGACGGCAAAGTGGTGAACACGGTCCTCTCCCCGCCCTACTCCCCTCCGCTCCGCGTCCCGAAAAGCATCAGTAAGGAAGGAACCCACACGCTCCGCGTCACCCTCACCGACCAGTACTTCAACGTCATCACCGACGAGGTGTCCGTCCGCTTCTCGCAGGACAGGAGTGGCCCGGATATCCGCCTCACCTCTCCCGCATCCGGAACGGAATTCACTGCAGGTTCCTCGCTGACCATGCGCGCAGATTCGGGCGACGCCGGCGGCGGCGTGAAATATGTGGAGTTCTATCTCGATACGCTCCTCCTCTCCCGCGACGCCTCCATCCCCTACGAGCTCACGTATCCGCTCAAAGTGACGCCGGGTCAACACACCGTAAAAGCCGTAGCGACAGACCTGGCGGGGAACTCAGCGGAAGATGAAGTGACGATAAACGTGCGATAAACAGCAATTTGTGGTATAATATATATAATGGAAGACACTCACATCCCTCATGGGAAAAACGATCTCTCGCACCTCGTTTCCGATGCAGTGCAGGCTGCAGAAGTGTACGACGGGACCGAAAACTCCTTCCGAAAAGTACTCCAGTTGAGTACGGATCTGGAAGAGCGACTTCTGTCTCTGCTCGATAAACAGCCGCTTACTGCCGAAGCAGAACTCGCTGCGCAAAGAGAGCAGGGAGTGGCAAACCCTCAATCCATCAGCGCTATTCTCTCGACTGCCCAGAAAAATCTGGATAAACTCCTCAATTCTACGGAAAACACCGATGATCTGATCCAAAAATTAGAAATTGTGTTTGAAAATATCGAAGCAGTGCTCGTTCCTCCTGGGGAACAGGAAGTGCAGAAGGGTGACGGGGGCGGGGAGTGGAAAAAGCTGGAGTTCGAGCCACGCTTACAGCATCTCATTCAGGCATTGCAGCAGAATAATATTTTCACAGATGACCTTATCATCACCAAAGGAATACTTCGGCCGAACATGATGCGCAAAGAAGGATACGTGCTCGTGGAAATCCCGCGCATTGGACGAGAAGTGCTTGTCTGTAACCAGGTGGGAGAAGCGACGTTCGTGAGCAGTCGGCGACTAGGCATCCAAACCTACACTCGCTCGACAAAACATGAGCTGGAGCAGATTGAGGGGGTCGAGCGCGTTGTGAGCCCAGGCATTGAGGGATGGGCACAAGAAGTAATGACATCGCTCCTTCGTGATGCCACTCAGGATTCCAAAAAAATTGACGTGCGGGACGTTCAGGCCCTCAGGCGTGAGATTCTCCTGCAATATCCAACGCCGCAGTTGTGGCTGGCACAGGGAAAAAAGAAGTTTTCAGCTATCTCGGGTAAGGGCATTAGGGCCATTGCTACAGCCTTTGACATCAGGACTGACCCACGGGAACCACTGGGGTTCGCAGTGCTCAGTGCTGCCATCTACGGCGAAGGTGATGCCGACATTATGAGAAAATTGTCGGAGGAGCGAGAGTGGTCAGTCCTCTCGAAGGACCCTGCGAAACTCGTTACTGAAGTAAAAAAACTCTTTCCAACAAGTACGGACTGGGCCTCTATGACACTGGAAACGAAAAAAGAAATGCGTATCGCAGGATATGGACTTGAGGCAATCGCCTCTGCACTTGACCTCTCTTGGGATGAAACTGCTCGTGGACGTTACGGGTTTGCAAAGCTCGGACTGCTGATCTATGGCAAGAACGACGTGAAGGCAAAAGAACTTTTTGACAACGAAGAGGAGTGGAGACAGTACGAGGCAGACGGAGAAAAATTCAAACAGACAATTAAGAAGAAGTTTCCGACTGGCAAAGAGTGGATGGCCATGCCAGGGGCGACACGCAGGACATTATTGATCGCCAATCGTGGCTTTAGATCCTTCGCCAATATCCTGTGTCCAACACTATCAATGAAAAATCCTAGTACAGTTCCCCTGGAGTTTGCCCAACTCGGAATCGCAATTTATGGCAAAGATGATCAGGCAATCATCACCGCCCTCAAGAATGAAGAAGAGTGGAAGCGTCTCAAAAACGAACCGGCACTCCTGAGGGGAAAATTGCTTGAGTTGTATCCGGACAAGGAGAAGTTTTTGAATGTGTTACAAGAGGAGGTGGAGAATCTTTCGATTGCAGGACGAGGAATTGTGGCGATCGCGGGAGCGCTCGGCGTCCTCGCGGGAACCACGATAAGGAGGAACGTAAAAATTGCGCTTGCAAAAGCTATTTTCGGGGATGACAAGGAGCTTGATACAGCCGCGAAAGAAGAGCTTGAATGGACAAGGCTTAGTTCAGATAAGGAACTTCTCAAATCAGTACTGAGAGCGAAATTTCCTTCGGGTCGGTCGTGGATGGAAATGACCTATAAACAGAAGCGAGAAACGATTGCAGGTCGAGGACTTGCGGCAATTGCCACAGCCCTAGGATGTTCACAGCTGAATCCCCGAGACCGCGTTCTTGATTTGGCAAATATGGGACAGGAAATTTACGGAAAAGACGACCCCGATATCAGGCAAGTTCTGGAGGGATAAAAGTGAATCAGATGTTCGTATGTACCTCACTCACATCGTCATCCTCTTCAAGCAGTTCCACGAACAGCGCAATCTTCTCTGCTCCCGCTGCATCCACCGCCGTCTTTTGCTTCGCAATATAGGAGAGTCCCGCGGAGAGGATTTCGAATCCCTTCCCTTTCAAGAAATCCCTCACCTTCGTCCAATCGTTGCCTGAGGTCACGACATGGATGATATTGCCATCGACTTGAACGTCCTCCGCGCCGAAGTCGATGAGCTCCAGTTCAAGGTCATCATGATTTTGTGGTACCGAGCCCGAGCCCGGACCCGAGCCCGCAGCAACCAATCCTTTCCGCTCAAACATCCATGCGACTGACCCCGTCTCCGCAAAATTCCCCCCGTGCTTCGAGACGATATTTTTGACGTTTGCCGTCGTACGGTTGCGGTTATCCGTAAGGCATTCGATCAGGCACGCGACGCCACCCGGCCCATAGGCCGCGTACATCACCTCCTGCATCGCCTCGCCCTTGATCTCACCGGACCCTTTCTTGATCGCGCGCTCAATGTTGTCGTTGGGAACACTATCAGTCTTCGCATTATCGATCGCCGAACGCAGTGTCGGGTTCATCTTGGGGTCCGACCCTCCGCGAGCGGCCATTTCGATCAACCGCGCATGGCGCGTGAACACCTTCCCGCGCTTGGAATCCTGCGCGCCCTTCTTCACTCTGATGTTTGCCCACT
This sequence comes from Candidatus Peribacteria bacterium, assembly GCA_009691305.1. Lineage (GTDB taxonomy): Bacteria > Patescibacteriota > Gracilibacteria > Peribacterales > Peribacteraceae > JABFSS01. Next base: position 15,553 of record SICS01000028.1, read on the forward strand.
TACTGTGACCTGACATGGCTATAGGATACCTTAGAAGGGTATAGTGATATTTACTTCATTTTATAGTATAATATCTATGTGACAATGCACACGCCAAACAACCAGTTCGATGAGGAAATAGACGGGCTACAGGCCACGGACGTCATCGATCTCCGCAATATGTCCACCAGCAAGGAATCCGCTCCTCTGCCCCGCCATGCCGAGGCAGCCACTGTCTTGGAATCCACCTACGAACGCGTCGAGAGAGTCCTCGGCAGCGAAGACATTATCAATGTCCTCGCATTTGAGCGGAAAGACCGAAGCGCGCAGCACCTCAACGGGCTCGGCATGTGGAACATGATGAAGGAGCGGGTGAAGATTCCCAAGATCCACGGGGCGACGCTGGAACACGTATGCTGGGCGATGAACAAGATCGGGTTCCCCGTGTGGCACCAGAGTAAAGAAGCGCCATCATCCTACGACCCCCTGACGAACAGTGTATTGAGTCAGGATGGCTACAACATTGCGGCGATGACCCAGTTGGAAGCGCAACAGACCCCCAAGGGTGAGATCATCCTGTGGCTAAATAAGGCGATTGATGAATTTGAGGAGGAATGGGAAGAGCAACGCGACCTGCACAAAGGACCGATCGGGCCTCTCTTGCTGAAAAAGAACGACGCGATCGTGGAATTGCAACAACATCTCGACGAGATCGGCTTAGAAATAGCGAACGAATTGAACGACAAGGAAAAGTATGAAGTCCTGAGCGCAGGAGCAGTCCGCGCATCCGTCATCATTCCCGTCTTCAACCGTCGTGGGTACTCCGTTCGACGAAAAGGCTCCACGGTCATCGAAGTACATGACAAGAATTGGGGTCACGACTACGAAGACCACACCTGATTACTTCCTGTACGCTAGGAACGCCATGAACCGCGCGCGCTCTATCGCCGTGCGGAGCATTTTCTGGTGCTTGAGGCACACGCCGGTGTAGTACCGCTTCATGATGTTGCCGAAGTAATCCACGTACGGCTTCATCGTGGGGTAGTCCTTGTAATCGATGTACTTGGCACCACCTCCTGCACAGAAGGGGCACTTCTTCATGCGGGGGTCGGAGCGACGCTGTTTCTGGGGCTGAGCCATATAGTCATAGACGCAGGTCTTCGACCTGCGGGGAATTAAATGGAATCCAAATCATCAGTGATCAGCTTATCGATCTTCTCGGTCAGCACTTCACCACTCACGGGAGCCTGCTTGGGTTCAACCTTCTTCGTCGCCACTTTGCGGCGCGCCTTGGCGGCCACCTGCTCCTGCAGCTTCTCCTGCTTCTCGCGTGTGCGCTTCTGGTCGACGCTCTCGCGCTCCTTGAGCCACTGCTCGTACGTGTCGGCGTACTTCACGATCTGGTAATGCTTCGGCGGCTTCACGAAAAGGTGTCGGAGGACTCCCTTGGAGATCTTCAGGTTCTGTTCGACCTCCTTCAGCTTGAGCGGGTCCATCTCGAAGTAGTAGATGGTGACGTTCGCTTCCTTCGCTCCTTTAATAGGATAGGCGAGACCGCGGCGGCCCCAGGCATCCTTGGCGACCATCTTGGCCCCGACTTCGTCGAAGTACCCTTCGATCTCTTTCACAATTTGCGCCTCCTCCTTCTGAGGGAGAGCGTAGGGGTACAGCACTGCGCATTCGTAGATGCGCACGTCTTCCGATGATGCAACGAGGGTTGCCATAGGGACTTGTGGTCAAAGCCCTGCGCTACTGGGAGCGGAGGGAAGTTGTAACGGACGCTGAGCCTAACGACCCCCTCCCCCATTGGTCAACAGGAAAACTGTCTCTGGCTTTCGTTACGAAAGAGATGTATAATATACTTGTTATTCTCTTCTACCTAAATATGACACAAATACCTCACGTTCCCGAAAAATCGGAGCAGGAGAAACCGATTACTCCTCAAGATCGAGCATCTCTTGTCGCGATAATTGATTTTCTTGAAGGAAAGAGACACGATGACCCCCAATTTCGAGATATACTTAAATCAGAATTGGATTTGGAAGGGAAACAAAGAGGAATAGTCACTGGTGGCCCTGAAATGTTCAAGCGAATCGCCAATCAAATTATGAGCAAGTACGCCGTACGCGATTGGAGTTCCCCAAATGCGAATAACATTCGACAATTTCTGGGAATGGAAATCCCCGTGCAAGAAACACCGAGTGCCAACGTGGGCAGGAGTATCTTTGGAAGAATAAAAGGGCTTTTTGGAGGCTAGAGAAGATAATCGGAAATCCTGAAATCCTCCTTGACCTCCCCTCTCCCGAGAGTAAAATCCCTCGGCTGCTTCCACTCCGCTCTCGGCGGACGGATCGCAAGCTCCCCAAGATCCTTTGTAGCTTCGGCTCTCCAGGAAACTTGAGAGTCGTCTATGAACGTGAGTCTTGGTTCAGTCTTCACCCTTCGACTCTCCGCCTCGGCGGATCGGTCAGGGTGAATGACCTTCGGTCATTCACAGCATCGTGTAGTAGAGAAGCTTGAACTGTCTGATGTCTTCGGATGTCAGCACAGTTGATTCGCCTTCCACCCTTCGGGGCTGAAGGTTGAATCGTCCACAATTCCTTTGGAATTAACGTCGCTTATCGTCCGACGCAAACTGACGATAATGTTATTTAGAGCATTCATCTCTTTTTTGAAGAGTTTGATCCTAGCTCAGAGTGAACGCTGGCGGTGCGCCTAACACATGCAAGTCGAGTGGGTTCAGACCCACGGCAGACGGCTGCGTAACACGTTGGTACTTGCCCCGAACTCAGGGATATCCCGCCGAAAGGCGGAGTAATACCGGATGCCCTCGTAAGAGGAAAGATTTATCGGTTCGGGAGAGGCCTGCGGCCTATCAGGTAGTTGGTAAGGTAACGGCTTACCAAGCCTATGACGGGTAGCTGATTTGAGAGAATGATCAGCCAGAATGGAACTGCGACACGGTCCATACTCCTACGGGAGGCAGCAGTGAGGAATCTTCCGCAATGGGCGAAAGCCTGACGGAGCGACACCGCGTGGAGGATGAAGCCCTTTCCGGGCGTAAACTCCTGTTCTGAGGGACGAAATTTTTGACGGTACCTCAGGAGAAAGCATCGGCAAACCCTGTGCCAGCAGCCGCGGTAAGACAGGGGATGCAAGCGTTACTCGGAATTACTGGGCGTAAAGCGTCTGCAGGTGTCCTGCCACGTCTGAAGTCAAATGGCGATGCTTAACATCGTCAACGCTTCGGAAACGAGCGGGATCGAGTCACTCAGAGGTACCTGGAATGTCGTGTGTAGGGGTAAAATCCGTAGATCCACGATGGAACGCCGAAAGCGAAGGCAGGGTACTGGGGGTGTACTGACACTCAGAGACGAAAGCGTGGGGAGCAAAGGGGATTAGATACCCCCGTAGTCCACGCCCTAAACGATGCGGGCTCGGTGTAGGAACTTTTCAATTGGTTCCTGTGCCTTAGCTAACGCGGTAAGCCCGCCGCCTGAGAAGTACGGCCGCAAGGCTAAAACTCAAAGGAATAGACGGGGACCCACACAAGCGGTGGAACATGGGGTTTAATTCGATGGTAAACGAAGCACCTCACCCAGACTTGACATCTCAGAAATCCGGCAGAAACGTCGGAGTGCCGCAAGGAATCTGAAGACAGGCGATGCACGGTCGTCGTCAGCTCGTGCCTTGAGGTGTACTGTTCAGTCAGCGAACGAGCGCAACCCTCATCCTCTGTTGCTTTTTCAGGGGAGACTGCCGCCTCCAAGGCGGAGGAAGGTGGGGATGACGTCAGATCAGCGTGTCCTTTATG
>SICS01000029.1 GCA_009691305.1 Candidatus Peribacteria bacterium
ATGCCACTGTTGTACCAGTACTTTTTAAGATCTTGGATGTAGGCATCACCGAATGTGACATCTTTGAACATATTCTGGAATAGATCTACAACCTCGTCACACACCTGTTCACCTTTCTTGCCACCTTCCAACAAGCCATGCTCGTTGATGAGTTGGACGATGTTGCGCAGCATCGGACGCACTACTATTTCCAGATTCTTCTCCATCCTCGCTCGAGGTGAGTTCACACTCATAGCCCGCGCCTCTTTTGTTATAGGCAACTCCTCAAGCATCTTTTCTCCGAAGTACCAGTTCTCGCTTCGCGCGGCACCCGCATTGATTTGCGCCGGGCAAAACTCTCGAGCTCTCTCGAGCGTGTACTCCTCCTCTGGCAATCCTGAGTAGATCCACATTCTCTTTAATTCATCTTGATACTCCCTGTGTTCTCGACGAGGCCATGTGTTGAAAATCACGACGGAGCGCTCGCTTAGCGGAAGGTTTGCGGCGATATCGAGATACTTCGGGCACATCTGGCCGGTCATATCAATGACTGCGAACGAGAGCCGTTGGCGAAAATGTCGCAGGAATTCGGTCAGGTCTTCCCTGTAATACGTGATGTCGTGCTTCTGCGCGTTAAAGGTGAATTCGGCCAATGCAATACGAGGTTCCACATCATCCCCGTTCTCGAGTCCGATAATATTGCGCGAAGGAATTCCCAGCCGCAAATAATGCGGTACATCGAGACAGCGTTTCCCTGGCAGAATCAACCCATACACTTTCGATCGCACTGATTGTGGAAGAGTCTGATCAATCGCTGCGCTCCACACGTGGCGAATTTTATCGCGTTCGGGCGTGTCGTAGTCCGCGTGTGCGCCACCGCGCAGGAGCGGAACTTCTCCGAGGCTTGCGAAGGGCAACTCACCTTTCAGAGGAATATCAAGTCCCTCGATGACAATTTTGGATTTGAGCCGGGTATCACCTGTAATGCGTAGGATTGCGGGCACATCAACCTGCAAGAGATTGGCAACTTCATCCCGGAGCTCGTCCTGTTCTTTTGAAGATCCCGCAAGACCGATGTAGGAGCGTGCGAAACTCACATCCGTTTTCTTCAGCACATCAGGCTGCTGTCTTCTGCGTTCAACGCGTTTCGTAAGCTCTGCTTTCAAGCCAGCAATGCTCCATGGTGAACATTCGAAAATTTCTTGTATCGTTTCTTCATCCGCTCGGATTTTCTCAGGTTCATCATGACTTTTTCCCGCACGGTACGTACGCTGCACAACAAAGGCCTTCTCTAGAGCATTCAGTTCACGATTTGCCATGATGAGCAGGTAGACAATGAACTACTTCACAGAATCGATCTGTGCAAGCACCTTCTTCATTTTTCCGCCGAATCCTTTTCTCTGCAATCGCACGACGAGGGCAACCGCTCTTTCCAGTCTCCCTGCCTGAATCAAAGCTTCTACAGCGAGATCCGGGCGTGTTTCAGTATAGACTTCTGCAATCGCATCCAAAGCATCAGTGTCCCCGGCCTTCGAGAACTCCTTGATGACATCGAATAGTTCCTTATCGGAGGTCGCGTTTTGCAAAAGTTCATATGCCGTTTCAAGTGCTTCTTTTCTTACCTGCAAGTGACCTTCGATGAGATCGACGCTTTGGACACCCTTCTGCGTCAAGAATGCCAATCCCTCTTCCTCTGCGATCTTGTGATCACGACGGCGTGCTCTCACGATTCCGCGCACTTGATCAATTGTGCGATCCCGTTGAATGGGAACATGCGCTCCGACAGATTGAATACCTAGCTCTTCCCTGTCGCAGCGGCCTGCCTCAAGTTCAGTGATCCGGGCTCTCTTGTCTTTATCATCACCTGCCTCAGCAAGTGCATCGCGGATGCGAGCGGTTTGATCTGGTGATAACTCTTTCGACATGGGTAGGATTGGTTAAGATCAGGTCGAATACCTTAAATACTTGATATTTACTTGTCAAGAAAAAATGGTATTTTATACTGCAGTTCTATATGACCAAAATAGCAGACAACATGGGCCAGCGAGTGCTTACTGTCACCCTCGATGAAGACCCACAAAGACTTTTTGAAGATCAATGCGACCGACCGGAACAGCAGCGTGTGCGTGTCCTTCTCATCGACGCTCGAAGCGCCACAGAGGATCGAGTTCGATCATGGCTGGATCGTTGTGCCGCGATTCCTGGGTTCCTAGAGGGGTCATCCGCTGAGTGGCTGATAGATCGTGTGACGGTGATCGGTAGTGAATCAGTGCAGAGTAATACAGACATCCAATGGATTCAGACTGAGGCTCATGATCGTCAGCAGCTCATGACATCACTATCAACGACGCTCTCCCCAGAAGACGATGTGGAAGAATTTCTCAATGAGCAACAAAAACTCCCCGCCCAAGAACGATCTGCATCTGTGTTTCTTGATGCGCGTAGATTCAGTATGGAGAGCATTGAAAGATGGATTGGATTCTTCTATCAATTTTGCGACGCTCACGCTGAAAATGTTGGTGATGGGGCGTACGAACCAGCAACGATCGTTGTCATCAGCAAACATGAGGAGCCTGAAATATTCGCTGGAATGGAGCAACTCAGGTGGATACAAGCCTCCTCTAATGAGGAGCAGATCTAATTCATGAACCGCATTCTATGCAACGATCTCCCATCGAGTGGCTGCAAATACCCGGATATTCTCCTCGTTCATGGAACAACGTTCGAGGTTGCGAGAAGGTGAGCCCGGGTTGTGCGCATTGCTATGCGGAGACCTTCGCAGAACGTTTCCGTGGAGTAGAAGGACATCCATACGAATTTGGGTTTGATTTTCGATTGGCTCCATTCAAGCTCGAAGAGCCGTTGACTGTCCCTGAGCGTTGCGCGGTGTTCGTGAATTCGATGGCTGATCTTTTCTACGGTGGAAACAAACATGACAAAGCGGAAAATCCGACGGAGTACATCCGTGACACATGTCAGGTCATGCTTGATGCGGACTGGAACATCTACATCATCCTCACCAAGCGTGCCGAACGCATGAGAGATCTACTGAATGGCGACGATGCTGTGTTCAGAGAAGCTGCGGAGGCGGCGCATATTTGGTGGGGCGTTTCTGTGGAGAATCAAAAACACGGTCTTCAACGGTTGCGAATACTGCAAGAGACTCGTGCCCGCACGCGTTGCATTTCCTTCGAGCCACTTCTGGAAGACCTCGGAGAAGTCGATCTCAGCGGTATCGATTGGGGAAAGGTCGGCGGAGAAAGCGGCGTAGGCTACAGATCAATGGAAAAAAAATGGGTGACGAATCTCATGCGTCAAATGCGCCAGCAAAAAGTACAGAGACATTTCAAACAATGGGGAGGGATACACAAAAAGAAATCTGGGCGAGAATTGAATGGAAGGATATACGATGAATATCCAAAAATTGTAAAAGAGCTCGAAGGTAGAGAAGTCCCCTCACACAAAGAACGCATGGTTGCAATTGAGAAACTGAGAGCACATGTCAGAGAGAGGTGGATGGATCATCCGTTAGTAGCAAATATCCCGGATAAAATGCAGCCTATTTATCTGAACGGAGCAACGTCCGGATCAAGGGTGCCATTGCCTCTGTTCAATGAGGATTAGCTTGATGAATAGCGCCCCTTCTACTTCATATGACTCGCCACACACTTTCCGAATATCAGACGGCATTGCAGCAGGAGACCGGTCTTCTCTTGGACATCCTTGTGTATGAAAATATGTCCCCAGAGAAGCTTGGTCTATGGATGCAGGGGGTCGAGGTTGCACAGGTTCCTGATGTTTCGGATCTTTCGCTCCTCACTCAACACCTCCCATCTCCACTCGTGAATACAAGAGAAGATTTTCAAGAGCGACTACGCGTTGTGGCAGCTCTTCAGCAGCCGCACATATTCGAGAAAGCTCTAATCGAATTGCCAGCGTTCGCTTCCCTCATCGCCTCGGAGGCTGCTGCTCTCGACCACCAGATACCACCTCTCACCATCATCAGAAACTTACGCGATCGCATTGCACGCCTTATTTGGGACGCAAATCCGTTGCTTCTTCGCCAGTTGCAGCGGATGACATAGAGCGAATGATGCTGCTCACTCCCTGTACGCTTTGAATCCTCCGGCCGATTTCCGAATAGCAGTCCGCATATCTTCGACGTTCTTCTGTGCACTTTTTGCGCTCTGAATGCGGCGAGAGAGAAGAGCAATGCGTTCCTGAAATTTCTTCCGGCCCTCAGGCGGTAATTCATCCCCATGCTCATCGACTGTGTTCTGCAAAATCTTTCGCAGCTGCTCCAGCATATCCACCGCTCCTTCTTTGTTCATGAGTCCCGTCCGTCGCGAGCCGCCCTCGACCTCTGCGGCGGCGGGTCCGAGGATCTCATCGACGATTGCACAAACATCATTTCCCACGTCTTCCGGATTCTTCTTCTGCAGTGCTCCTCGCAACAGGTCTTCTGCAGCTTCGATCTGAGGATCATAGTTCGGATCGCGCATTTTGGGAGTTGGTATTTACTAATATTATACTATAATTTATATATATTGTATATACTAGTCGAGGAATTAGCTTACACTAGCCATAATATCAGAAAGTCTAGCGATGAGACACCCCCCTGTTGTACTGTCTCATTTGTCTCATTTCGACCCCCGACCCGCCTGCCCTCCGGGAGCATTTTGACCCCCCTCAAAAACGCTCTCTGGGACTCACAAGTTTTGGTGTCAGACCCGTCCGCTCAGCCAGAATCATTTTCTAAATTATGAAGCGCTGGTATCATAAAGATTACGTCTCAAAAAACGGCTTGTCTCCTAAGACGAATAGGGAAGTTGGCAGTTTTGCTTACACTGCAGTATTTCTTTTTATCACGTACGTTTCGTACCTGATTTAGAAAGAGAAAATATTCACGGAGTTTTTGTTCTATGTTGCTCACGCAGTCGCGTATTGGTTTGTTGGTTGGTTTCTCGTAACGATAGGGGTCTGGGTTTATCGACCGAAGATTTCTACAATCATTTTCAATTTGATCAGGAGGTTTTTGTCATAATCTCCTCCACAAACTGTTCCGTGTGCGGCAAGAGGTAGCTCTCTGCGATCTGTGCTGCCCAGTCATACATGCCCATCACGACCTGTTCATCCGCCGCAGGGCACCCGTAGGTGAACGGGTGTATGCTCCGCAGTTCTGCACGCGCTTTGTCGCCGAACGCACTCGCATCGATATCAAGATGTTTGCCGTTTACGAAGCGGAAGAACTTGGGATGAAACCGGGAGAAGCGCCTGAGGTTGCCGTTGTAGGAATCAGCCTCGACACCCCCGATTTGCAGGTACCCGTGGTCATCCAACGCCTGTTTGAGCTGCGCATCACCGACATCCGTGATCATCGTATCCAATTTCGAAAAGGACGAGAGGTTCGTGCCTGACGCAAGCAGCGCAACCAGTGTCCGGTTCGCCTTGATCCCTTCTTGCCACATATTCGCATCGACATGTGTGCCATGTGTCCGCACACTCACCTCCAGTGCCAGCTGCATGACATTGAGCGAAGTCTTGATCGCCGTGAACATACCTCCAGCAATGGTCATTTGCAGAGATTTGGTATTTTTATTGATTTTTCGCATTGCCAGAAACGCCTGTTCCCATGCGGCAATCTCCGGCCTCGCACAGACTTCGTGCGTGAAGTGGTCCATTGACATGATCATCTGCAATTTCAGCTGTGCCAGGGCCATTCCCATGAATTCTGGAGATTCTCTTCGAAGGCCTTCGTCTACTTGCTGCTCCACGGGCTGGATAACGGTAGGACGAACATCACCAAGCACTCTTCCGATAAGTTTCAGTGGATCATCACCGCGCCAGGCCTGACTTTCACGCCAGATCGTGCCGATGATTTTTCCAAGGCCTCTATAAATCTCTTGTTTCGCAAGTCCGTCTAGCTGGTCACTCACGTTGTAATTAATAAGCGTGTCTGTCGTCACGTCGGGCATTTCGCCATGTCGGCACGTGCGGAGCAGGGCGAAAAGTTCCGGATGGTGGCCTTTGGGTGCGGCTGCATCAATGGGGTTCGTGTGCTCACGGAAGTTCGGCGGCATGTCTTCAGAATAAGCGAGCTTGTCGATCAGAGCGGAGACAGCCGGATGGTCGAGGCCGGCATCGTGGAACATTTTCTTGTGTCGATCGCGAATGTCCTCAACGTGTTCGACCGTCGCAGGGCTCGGGGTGTTTGCAGGAGACTGTCTCATTTTCGTCCGTGATACATCCAAACCTAAAGGCAGTGAGGTGGATACTTTCAAAAACGTTAGGAGTTGTTCCCGCTGGATTGCCTCCCCCTTCAATTTTTCAGCTGCATGTTTTCTTCGCTCGATGTTTCCGAGCTGATGCTCTTTGCGCTTCGCTTCCTTCCGTTCTTTGCGTTTCTTCTCTGACATAGAGTGGAGGATTCTAGACCAGCCGCGTGCGGAAGGACAGTCCCACCTGTATCATCCCCGGTATGCCTGTCCTGTTCGTGCTCTCCCTCTTCGGCCTCATCGAAACGCTCTATTTAATCCAATGCCGCATCAAAAAGAGCACGCCAATCTGCCTCTCGGATGAGACCTGCAGGCTCGTGTTGCGCAGCAAATACAGCAAACTCTTCGGTGTGCATAACGATGTGCTAGGGCTGCTTTTCTACCTTGCGATTATCGTCCTCTCGGGAGCACTGTTCTTGAATCTCGGACCGGCGGACCTGGAACTCCTTGGCCTCCATATTCTCCTCCCTTGTGGCGCGATCATGTCGGTTGCGCTCACGTACATCCAGGCACGCATACTCCACGCCTGGTGCATGTGGTGCCTGCTCTCCGCAGCGACGAACTGGGCCATGGTCATCTACTTCTTCTCATAGCGATACTGCCAGCGCAAAGGAGGGATCCAGCTCCACAGCGCGACGGTACCACTGGCGTGCCTCATCCATTCTCCCAGCCCGCTCTAGTGCTACGGCGAGGTTAAACGAGGCAGCTGCGGACGACGAGTCCAGCTCGATCGCTTTCTTGTATTCCGTGATCGCCTCCTCGACGCGCTTGGCACTCATCAAAGCTGCGCCGAGGTTCAAGTGTGTCTCGGGGCTCTGCGGTGCAAATTCCACCGCGGACTGGAAGGCAGTAATTGCCGCATCAGTTTTCTTGTCCTGGAGTGCGAGCAATCCGAGGCCCAGATAGGCGTCTGCGTTCTTCGAATTGATCGCGAGGGCTTTCTGATAATGGTCAGCGGCGTCCGCGGGCTGTCCTGCTTCCCGAAAGATATCGCCGATGTTCGCCTCTGTGCTCGCTTTCGGTGCGATGGCGAGCGCCTCTCCATACTGATTGAGTGCGTCCTGAAGGTGGCCGGCCTTTTGGTAGACCACGCCCAGGTTGTGGTGCGCTGCCTGTGCCTGCGGGTACCGAGCCACGACGGCGGTGAAGAGCGCCTCGCTGTCCTTCCAGATGCGCGCCTGCAGGAACGCGAGTGAGCCGAGGACCACGACCATCACGGCTGCGAGGACATTGATGATCTTCGCGGAGAATCTTTCCCGCATCCGGAAGAGAAAAAGGCAGACGAGAAAGATCAGTCCGAACGATGCCAGATACGCGTACCGATCAGACGCAATGTAGATGTCACCCTCTTCGCCTTTGCGGAAATTGACCATAGTCGGCGCGATCGTGAGTGCGAAGAAGACGAGCGCAAACATCACGTCCCTCGTGCGGCGTAACGACCAGAAGGCAATAGCAATGAGCGCGATGATGGCGAGGATGGGAAGAAAAAATTCGGGTGACGTGATCCGCACATCACCGACGAACGGATACATTGGTGAGAGGTTGAGCGGCAGAAACAATTTTTCGAGGTAGAACACGAAGCTCCTCCCTGCGATCAGGATCGACTCCGACATTGTCGAATGCGCGATCTGCTGCGTCTTCCCGGCGAGTGCGATGACGCCGAAGACAATGCTGAACAAAAAATACGGCGCTATCATGGTGAGCTCGTCGAACCATGACCTCCGAGTGTCATCCTTCGACGGGCTCAGGATGACACCGGCTCTCCAATCGCACACGAGGAGGACGAGAGGGAGTGTGATCACCGAGACTTTTGATAGCAACGCGAGCAGAAACGTCACAATGCTCCACACATACGTCGATTTTTTCCCCGACTCACCGTAGTGCAAATAGAGGAGGAGGGAGCTTAGGAAGAACGTCGACGCCAGGACGTCTTTGCGTGCACTCGCCCACACGACGGCTTCTGTATGGAGCGGATGCACGGCGAAGAGGAGGCCCGCTGCGACTGCGACCCACATGTTCTTCCGCGAGAGCATGTACGCGACGGCGGCGACCAGCATCGCATTGCCTCCATGCAAGAAGAGGTTCGTCAGGTGATACAGGAAGGGGTGCAGACCGACGATCAGAAAATTGAGCTGATAGCTGAGGAACGTGAGCGGGATGTAGAGCTCCGGATCGTACGTTGTGAATACGGTCCAGAGTGAATGGAGTGAGAGTGACCGGATCAGCGGATTGTTGACGATTAAATAGTCGTCATCCCAGGTCACGAAGCCGCTGCTGAGGCTGCGTGCGTAGATCAACAACAAGGGGACAGCGATTGCGGCTTCCAGTGTGGACCACCGATTGAGAATTCTATTGTGCATATCTGAAACGGGATCGTACCATAGTGACCACACCTTCCCCCACGTCCTATGATGAATCCCATGTCCGCAGCAGGTCCTGCTTTTGCCCTCCTGAATATCTTCCACGTTCTCGCCGTTCTCGCATTCCTCTCGGGCGTCGTGTTCTTCTTTATTTGGGCGGCAAAGACTCTCTCTCCGGCCAAACTCAAGCAGGCGGCGGTCATGCTCGTCTCGGTAGGCATTGTTGCCTGCCTCTTTACCATCGCCGTCCGCGGAAGCCTGTGGAATATGGGACACGGGAAAGGCAGTTCGATGAAAATGGGAATGGGAGGGATGATGGGGAACATGATGGATGACGACGACATGATGGAGATGTCGATGGACGACATGTCCGACATGCTCAAGGGCAAGACGGGCGACGCGTTTGATGAGGCATTCATCGAAGGGATGATCCCGCATCATCAGGGAGCTATCGATATGGCAAAAGCAGCCCTCACCGATGCAAAGCACGCAGAGATCAAGAGAATGGCTCAGGCCATCATTTCGGCACAGCAGAAGGAAATCGACCAAATGCATGCCTGGCAGAAGTCCTGGGGCTATCAGGAGTAATCGCTCTAGCCGCGTCCATTGTCGCCGGGGGCATTCCCTACCGCGATTTTGGGCGCCCAGAACAAATACGCAGGGAATCAAGCCTTGCGCTGTCAATGGCGATTCCCTAGAATGCCCCGCACGCAGGTCGAAGACCTGCGCTCAGTAATCCTATGTTTGCAATCGTCGACATCGCCGGCTTCCAGGAAAAGGTTGAGAAGGGCTTGAAGCTCAAGGTGCCGCTCCATGACGCAGAAGAGGGCAAGAGCATCATCATCGACAAAGTCCTGCTCATCGTTGATGGCGATGACGTCAAAGTCGGCTTGCCGTTTGTGAGCGGTGCGAGCATCGAATTGAAGGTCCTCAGCCACGGCAAGGGCGACAAGATCCGCATCCAGAAGTTCAAGCGTCGCAAGCGCTACCGTCGCGTAAAAGGCCACCGTCAGGGTTTCACGGAGGTCGAGGTGATGAAGATTACGATGTGATTCTTTATGTTGAGAGATTAGCAGCAGCCCTTCGTGGCTGCGGCATTTGATCTACCGCGCCCGCGAAGGGGCGCTGCTGGTTTCTATTGATTGGCGGATATCCTCAAATGCCTTGAGCGTCACGCCCAGATTTTGTGCACAGGCGATCGTCTCACCCAGACGCTCACTCGCCCGTATCAGGTGATGCAGGTAGCTTTTTTTGTGAAGGCGACTGAGCGGAGAAGGGGATTCGGCATCAATCACGGAATGGTCGTGCCGGAATTCGCTATTGCTGATGCGGATGCGCGACCCGTCGCTCAGCCAGATCGTCCCGTGGCGCGCCTCCCGCATCGGGAGGACACAATCGAACATGTCGATGCCTTTGGCGACCGCTGCCATCATTTGCTCGATCCTGCCGACACCCATCAAATACCGAGGCTTGTCTGCAGGGAGCATCGGACAGACAACATCCAGCATGCTGTACATTTCCTCTTCTGTTTCACCGACTGCGAGACCGCCAATCGCGTACCCATCGAAACCGATGTTAATGAGTTCTTGCGCGCATTTCTCACGGAGGTCGCGTTCCAGGCCACCTTGGACGATGCCGAACAACAAAGCGCACGTCTTCGACGTGCGACCGCGGGTCGAAGACCCGCGGCTAAGAATCGTGTCATGGGCCTTCTTACATTCCACCGCCCATCGCAGCGTCCGCTCCACCGCTTGCATCTGCACATCCCGTTTCGCCGTTGCCGGCGGGCAATGGTCAAAGCACATAATGATATCGCTGCCGAGTGCGTGCTGGATGCGCATGGCCTCCTCCGGACCGAGAAAGAGCGCGTCGCCGTTGAGATGTGACTGGAAATGCACTCCATTTTCTTCAATTTTGCTTATGCCGCGGAGGGAGAACACCTGAAACCCGCCGGAGTCGGTGAGAATCGGCTTCTTCCAGCTGATGAACTCATGCAGTCCTCCGGCTTGTTCGACGATCTTCTCCCCCGGCTGGAGATGGAGATGATAGGTGTTGCAGAGGAGGATCTGCGCCCCAAGTTCAATCAAATTATCATGCGATAATCCCTTCATTGCGCCGCAGGTTCCTACGGGCATGAAAAAGGGTGTTTCAATGACGCCATGGGCGGTCGTGATTCTCCCCCGACGGCCGATAGTAGACGTCTGTAAAAGCTCGAACATAGTTCAAGCATAGCCGATGTGAGGTATTCCATGGCAGCGACGACGCCGACGTCGTCGCTGACCACAAACCCTATTTCGCAATAGGCTTCGCCTTCGTCACGATCCGGTCGATCAATCCGTAGGCGAGGGCTTCCTTCGCGCTCATAAATTTGTCGCGCTCGGTATCGCTCTTCACCTGCTCGAGCTTCTTGCCGGAGTGCTCCGCGATCAGTTCGTTGAGGAGGTTCTTCGTATTGATGATGTGCTCCGCGTGGATAGCGATGTCGGTCGCCTGGCCTTCGGTGCCACCGAGCGGTTGGTGGATCATGATCTCGCTGTGGGTGAGGGCACAGCGCTTTCCTTTGGCACCGCCCATCAGGATGATCGCGCCTCCGGATGCAGCCATGCCGAGACAGACCGTGGAAATATCGGGCTGCACATACTGCATCGTGTCGTACATCGCGAGCGTGGAGGTCACCTGGCCTCCGGGGGAGTTCACGTACATCAGGATGTCCTTCTTCTGGTCCTCCTTCTCCAGGAAGAGCAACTGCGCAATCACGGAGTTCGCGACGTCATCGTTGATTGCCGTGCCCAGGAAGATGATGCGTTCCTCCATCAAGCGCGAGTAGATGTCGTAGACGCGCTCACCGAACTGCGTTTTCTCGATCACCGTCGGGACGATGAAGTTGTTCAGCGTTGCGCCGCGCGAGATCTTCTTAGCGACAGATTGGATAAGGGGATGCATAATCAGTGGTGAGAATATAAGAGTAGGAGGGCTGTTTGTTCATCAATATAATAGCGTTTTTTGCCTCTGTTTGATAGTCATGGACACTTTACATCTCCACCCTTCGGCAAGCTCAGGGTCAAGCGCTGCGCTTGAGAAACGGCTTCAGGAATTCATCAACTCGGCATCAAAACCGTTGGTCGTCCTTGTGGGCCCGACGGCGAGTGGCAAGACAGCACTGTCGATCGAGATGGCGGCCTGGATTGATGGGGAAATTGTGAACGGTGATTCGCGCCAGCTCTACAGGTATCTCGATATCGGGACAGCCAAGATCACGCCTTCAGAAATGCAGGGCGTTCCGCATCATCTTCTGGATATCCTGGATCCGAGGGAGGAAGCGACGGCGTTCGGGTACCAACAAGAGGCGCTTGCTGCGATTGATACGATTCATGCACGAAAGAAAGTGCCGATGATCGTCGGAGGATCGATGCTCTACATCAGCGCAGTCATTGATGACCTGGAATTTCCGACGGAAAAGGATGAGCGCCAGTCGCTGCAAGCCCGAAAGTCTTTGAAGCCGAAAGAGAACGTGCTGATCCTCGGCATTGAGCGCCCCCGTGCAGAACTGATGAAGAGGATCAATGATCGGACGGCGGAACTATGTGAGAAAGGATGGGTTGCTGAAGTCGATTCGTTGATGAAGAGGGGATACACGGCACATGACCCGGGCATGAAGAGCCATGGGTACCGGGAGATCATCGCATGGCTCGAATCCGGGACGCCACCGATCAAAGAACTGCAGGAAACGATCTCATCGAAGACGCGCGCGTACGCCAAACGCCAGATGACATGGTGGAAGAATGACCCACGCATCGAGTGGATCACACTCAACTGACTTAGAACTTGAGCACATCGCCGTGCTTCTCCTCCAGGCGGCTCTTCATATCCCAGAAGTGCTCGATCATCGTCTGCAGTTGGGGTGAGGCGTTGGGGGTCTGCGTACTGCGGAAGTAGTTCTCGATGCGGCGCAGCTGGTCTGCTATGTTCAGGATCGCAAAGTCGACGGCATTGCGGGACGTTTCTGGCAAGGCGTCATAGGTCTCCTTCTTCAAGAGCGATGCAGGGACAGAGGCATCCATCTCCTTTGTATCGAGCAGCGAGATCAAACTTGCCAAAAACTTCTTGTGCTTTTCATCCATATCGGTGCCGGTAGCCTGCCCTGCCTTCTTTTGGTCTTCCTCAGAGAGGTGTTTGTGCTGTGCGATTGCGTCGTGGAAGTCGGCCATATCTCCCATTCTATCACATTTTGATGCTGAGTCCTATACTTTGAATGTCATGGTGAGCGGAGCGAACCATGAATGCCGTTATCTCCTTCGCTCCGCTCAGGATGACAACTATGGAACCCACGACACCCCTCTCGGCCGTCCTCCGCACCACAAAGGACTTCATCGATATCCTCGAGCAGATGGAGATTCGCACGGTGCACGATTTACTGCTCTATCTCCCGCGAGCGCACGAAGACCTCAGCCAGATGCACAGCATTGCCTCGGCGGCGGTTGGCGAGAAGGTGACGATTCGCGGAGTGGTGACGCAGCCCAAAATGGTCCGCATCCGCGGCGGCCGCCAGATCGTGACTGCACTGTTCACCGATGCCGAAGGCGACACGGCAGAAGCGGTGTGGTTCAACCAGCCCCATATCATGCGCATGCTGAAGGACGGTGACGAAGTCGTACTGACCGGGAAGCTGAACCTCAATGGACGCAAGATCCAATTGCAAAGCCCCGTCTTCGAGAAGGCTGGCGAGAAGCCACTTGTGCACTCGGGTCGTCTCGTGCCGATCTATCCCCAGCACGATCGCATCAGCACACGATGGCTACGGGAGAAGATGTCACTGCTGAAACCGGCAATCGCGAAAATGCCCGAGACGCTGCCTGACGACATCGTCACAGAAGAAAAATTGCTTGGATGGCGTGAGACCCTCAGCGCACTGCATTTTCCTGATGTTCCCGCCGACGTGGATCTCGCGATGGAGCGGCTCGCCTTCGAGAGGATGTACGAGATGCAAAAATCAGCACTCGAGCGCAAGCGCGACTGGCAGGGCAATACGCAATCGCGGTTGCAGACGCCGATGGACGTGGAGCTGATTCGCGCGCTCTTCCAATCGCTCAAGTTCACTCCGACCGAGGGTCAGAGGATCGCGATCTATGAAATCCTCCGCGACATGGAGAGGGACATCCCGATGTCGCGGCTGCTGGAAGGTGATGTCGGCTCGGGGAAAACACTCGTGGCGGTGGCGATCATGGCAAACGTGCTGCGTCACCATGCGCAGACTGCGCTGATGGTGCCGACGGAGGTTCTCGCACGGCAACATGCGGCGTCGATAGCCCGGCTTCTCATACACCTTCATACCTTTCTACATGATAGGGGAGCGGCCTTTCTGGCCGCGGAGTCCGCAGGCAGAAAGCCTGCTCCCCAAATTCAAAATTTTGCCTTACCTCGCATCGCCCTCCTCACCGGATCGCTGCCCAAGGCCGAGGCAGACGCCGTGCGTAAAGGCCTAGCCTTGGGCAGTGTGGATATCGTCATAGGCACGCACGCGCTCATCGAAGACAAAGTGCTCTTTCGCGACCTGCGTCTCGTAATCGTCGATGAGCAGCACCGCTTCGGCGTTATGCAGCGCCAACGTCTGCGCGATAAAGGGAGCCCACACTTCCTCTCGATGACGGCGACGCCGATCCCGCGCACGCTCGCGCTCACGGCGTACGGTGACCACGACCTCAGCGTCCTGCTCGAGAAGCCCGGCCACCGGCAACCGATCCACACCAAAGTGGTCTCTCCCGCGGATCGCATCACGGTCGAGCGCTTCGTCGACCACCAAATTGATGAAGGTAGACAAATATTTGTCATTTGTCCGTTGATCCAGGAGAGCACCGAATTAGCGGAGGTAAAAAATGTCCAAACCGAGACGAAACGATTACAGGAGGAATTCCCGCGCCGAAGAATCGCCTTTCTCCACGGCAAACTCACGTCCGAGGAAAAGCAACGGATCATGCAGGAGTTCCGCGACCGGACATCCGACATCCTCGTGTCGACTTCCGTGATCGAAGTCGGTATCGACGTGCCGAACGCTACGATTATCATCATCGAAGGCGCCGAGCGCTTCGGTCTCGCACAGCTTCATCAGTTGCGTGGACGCGTGGGGCGCGGCGAGCACAAAAGCCACTGCTTCCTCTTCACGACCTCGCAGGACCAGGCACGCTCGCGGCGGTTGAAAGCTATGGAAATCCACGACTCCGGGTTCATGCTGGCGGAGATAGATTTAAAAATCCGAGGACCCGGTGAAATTTTTGGCCTGCGCCAGAGTGGCATCCCCGACGCCGGCTTAGGGTTGTTGCTGAGCCCCGAGCTGATCGCGCGAGCACGGAAAGCTGCGGAGCGGGCACTCGGCATCCTCGCGGGCGAGAAGGCCCGGTCTGTCTGAATTGGTTCATAAAAGTCGTGTTGCCACCGACTTTTTCGCTGCTAGACTCATAAGTACTATGGATGACCCACAAGCAACCGGCGGTTCAAACCCTCCCCGTCCTGGCGACCCGGTCCCCGAAGAGGGATTGGATCCGACGCAGGTCTTTGCCGCACCTCCTACGCCTCCTTCCACCAAAGCGGGTTCTGGCGCAGCCGCAGGCGCGCAAGGTGACGATGGCGCAATTCCTCAGGATTCCGGACCTCCGCCCCCGCCTCCGGGAGCCCTTCCGGCCGATGATCAGTTGAAGGCGAAGGGATTCGACGATGAAGACATCCGCATTTTGAAGGAAGTGAAGGACTACCGTTTCGGTGCGATCACCTCAAAGCTCACGA
This sequence comes from Candidatus Peribacteria bacterium, assembly GCA_009691305.1. Classification (GTDB taxonomy): domain Bacteria; phylum Patescibacteriota; class Gracilibacteria; order Peribacterales; family Peribacteraceae; genus JABFSS01. The sequence goes on from SICS01000029.1 coordinate 15,392, forward strand.
ATGACAAGGTCGTCGTCCCCGCACACTCCGAGACGAATTTTGATGCAGACAAGTTCCTCTCGCTCCTGCGCGGGAGCATTTCACTCACCCGCGACGAGAAGTGGCGCATCATCCAGGCGATCCCCAAGCTCAGCCAGTTCCAAATCGACGAGCTCCAAAAGATCCTCGACGATGAGAAGCGCAAGTTCAGCGAACTATCACCCAAGCACCTCCTGCAGCTCATGAAGCTCGAGCAGAAGCACAGCGAAGACTGGAAGGACCTCCAATCCTTCATGGTCCAGAAAGACGCCAAGCAACAGGAACAGGCCGCCGCGGATGATATCAGAAAAAAGCTCGGGTTGTAGGCGTGCGCTTAAGTATTACGCATTCACGCTAAAGAACACGAACGCTAGGAAACCCACGAGCGTGAGTAGCAACCCCGTCCAGAGGCCTTTCCTCAGCAGCGTGTGGAGTGAGCTCAGGGCAAGGAAGAGGAACACGAGGAACGTCACTCGAATGATCATCGGTGACGTCACCCAATCAGTGACTAGCGGCAGAGACCACGGCAAATGACGGAGGATCTGGTACGAGCCCAGGGCTTCGACAAAGAGCAGGCAGGACAACAGCCACCCCACGTACAGGCGTAGCGTGTCGACAAGCGGATGATAGTCGTTCTGGGTCATAGGGCATTATTCACCGGCCACACCGAGTCCGTTCGCCATGAACTCCACAGCAGCCTTCAATTCCACGGGGCCGCTGATTTCGAAGTGCCTGTTGCCCGTCCACTGTCGCGAAGCGACGACCGTCGTGCCCTGTTCCACTGCAACGCCTTCGGCCCCAGTCAATGCACCGGAAACGAGGTCCACCTTGATCACGCCCTGGCCAGCTTCATCCATCTCATGGTCGGCGATCTCGACATGCCAGAGAGAAGGGGACAGCGCGCCGAACGACTGGTGGTACCAGTTGCGGTGGTAGGGGACGCAGAAGCCAATGTGGGACGTGCAGTACTGCGACGTGAAGTTCGCGCTGTTCACTGTGGCCTTGGCCATCGCCTTCACAGACGCACTGACATCGACAGTGCTTCCTACACTGGATGATGCCGCTGCTGCGGAGGATGCAGCAGGCTTTGCCGAGGAGACCGGCTGCTTTGACGAACTTGCGGCCAGGGAACTCGAACTTGCCGGGACAGAAGACGATGACGGAGCTTCAGACGATGACATCGCGGAGGACGCAGCTTCGGACGACGAGGATGATAATGATGATGCAGATACTGTGGAACCCGACGCGGATGTTGGGAGCACACGCTCGATAGTTTCCACATCCATAAGCATCATGCTGTTCTCCACGGACGGACGCACGGATCCCGAGACGCGTACTTTGCCATCGACGTAATCGTTCAGCTGAATGGTGGCACTCTTCAGCAGCAGCTCCTGCCCCACATCCGTCAGCAGGCGGTGCGAGCCTTCCATCGTGATCCCGTTCCCAGCCGGACGGAGCAAGCCCTCGGCCATCGCCATTGCGGGCGCAGAAGAGGAGGCGGGTGGCGGGGGCTCATCCACGGCTTCGAGTGGGGCAGCAGGGGGCTTCGCCGCGCAAGAGGCGAGGAAGATGGCTGCCAATACGAGTGCGGAGCGGTACGTCATAGGTGGATGCATTACTTTCCAGCGAGCATGCCGTCAATGATGCCTTCGAAGGTCGACGCCGGGACTGCTCCCGAGATGTTCTTGACCTCCTTGGTATCGTTATTGATGACGAAATTGCCTGGCGTGCCCTGCACACCAGCTTTAATGCCCTCGTTCATCTGGTCAGTCACGTACTGCGCGTACTTGTCACTGTCGAGGCACGCTGTGAACTTTGCCTCATCGACGCCGAATTCTTTGGCGAGGGGCGCGAGCTTGTCGAGTGCGAAGCCGGTGCCGCCAACCGTGGAACGCTCGAAGATCGCATCATGGAACTTCCAGAATGCGTCATTGCCGCCCAACTCCGCAACGCACTCGGACGCCTCGGCTTCCTTCTGCGCGTTCTGGTGGAAGCTCAGCGGGAAATGGCGGAAGACGACATTCACGTCATTTTTGTACTTGGCAAGCAATCCGTCGATCGTCGGCGCATGGCGCTTACAGAAGGGGCACTCAAAGTCGGAATATTCGATCACGGTAATCTTGGCCTTCGCATTCCCGCGGACATGGTCACGTGCCGTCACCGGAGCGGGGTCAGCGGCCGGTGCCTCAGGGACATCAGGCGCAGACGGGACGTTCGGGACATTGCCGGCAACCGTGCCGCCAATGGTTCCGGTAAGCATACCACCCGACATCGTGTAGCCGAGGACCATGCCGATGAAGAGCGAGGAAACAGCAGTCCCGGCGAGCAGACCCATCAGGAAGCCTGTCCAGGACGATGAGGGAGTGGAGTTCATAAGAACGAAAGGTAAAGGAGTGAACAGCACAAAGTGCCGAGGCATGATACAGAATGGCACCGTGTCTTCCTACAAACTCATTTGACTAATAATGTCTGATACAGCCATATGTCAAATTAAGGCCTCTGAGATAGCTCTAGGGCTGTTTTGGGGCCCATTCTGTGACCGCCCCGATACGACGTTCGATGGGGTCTGCCTTCCGTAACCCGGCAATCTGCCGTCGGTTCAGGATGGGGAAATGCCGCACGTCATCGAGGAATTCGGGCACGTACCATACGTCTTCCTCCGACATCATCCACCCCCGGGCATCGAAACGGGAGAGGTCGACCGGCCGGGAGTACGAACGGAGTGTCTTGCGACCGTCGTCACTCGTATATTCATGGAAGTACGACATCGCTAACTCGCGGATGGTGGCGTACACCGGTTCGCGGTACCGGAGCACCCCGTGGTTTGTCTTGCTGATGGCACCGAAGAAACCATCGATCCCGAATACGGTGATCACATGGTCAAAGTCGACGGGTGACGCCTTCAAGTCGACCACGAGCGGAGGGAATCCCGCACAGCGCAGTGCGACAGCCGCGAGCATCGCTCCTTCCATACAATGGGCTCGACGTTCACGGAGCACCCGGAGAGGGGACATGCATGTTTCGTCGCCTTCCTCAAAATTCATCGGGATGGCATCGAGAAAATCCTGGATCGAACGCGGGGTCCGCAGGTTCTTCAATTCCTTCCACTCGTTGCGGTCGAATTTTGACATGGCTCGTAATCTATCAGATGCCGTTCGACTCGGCACGAATGACACTCGGATGAATGGCCGGAGCACCAAAGGCGCGACGACCATGAGAGAGGCTCCGCAGAGCCGAGTCGAATGGTGGCCCCGGTCAGAATCGAACTGACTACGCCTGCCTCTTCAGGGCAGCGCTCTACCGGTGAGCTACAGGGCCAATACGGCGATTGTAGCAAAGCAAAGCCCAGTGTCTACGCACTCCGTCACTGTCCAATCCATTTCTTGATTCCCCCGTACGCATTCTTCGTACGGTCGACGATTTGCCCGTTCCAGAATTTCTCGAGCTTCGCGTTCTGCTCCAGCACAGCCGGGCAGTACGTGGGAGAGCAGCGTTTCACTGATGGCGTGTACTGCACGCACGCCGTGCCATTGGGACAGTCCTGGCCCTGTGAACAGTCGCGAACCGCCCCGCGGCACATCAAATTGCCGATGCCGTAGAGGCACAGCATGAGTGCGATGGCGACGAAGGCGACCACGAAGATCGGAGAGGCGCGATTGTCCATGGACCTGAGTGTAGAGCGCTGCCTCGGGTGCGACAATCAGGACTTTATTCATGGGAATCGCAATATACGGTGGATTTACACCAGGTATTTCGTACAATGCCCGCACTTCATTGTGGGGCTGTATCCGCCCAGGCGGATGATAGAGCCTCGTCCATTCATTCAATCGTGGGGCTGTATCCGCCCAGGCGGATGATAGAGCCTCGTCCATTCATTCAATCGTGGGGCTGTATCCGCCCAGGCGGATGATAGAGCC
>SICS01000030.1 GCA_009691305.1 Candidatus Peribacteria bacterium
TGGAGTTGGGCAAAGGCCTCCGGATCCTTCCGCTCGCTCTTCATCGCCGGCCACGGCTCTTTAATAAGCATGCCGGCATCTTTCGACTTCACAGATGCCCAGAGCTCTTCGGTAACGAACGGGCAATATGGGTGGAGGAGCTTCAGGATGCGGCGCAACCCATGGACGAGGACTGCTGTGTTCGCCGTACCTTTGCTCAGCTCCAAATACCAGTCGCAGAAATAATCCCACACGAAGCTGTACATCTTTTCTCCGACGTCACTCAGCCGATATTCCTTGAGACCGGCGGTGACGTCCTCAATCAGCGTCTCGAGAGCATGCAACAGTGCACGGTCAGCGAGCGAAAGATCTTTGGATTCGGGGAGAGACGTGATGAGCGCAGGATCTGAGTGTGTCTCCTCGCACTTCATCAACACAAACCGCGATGCGTTCCAGAGCTTGTTCACGAAATTGCGGTATCCCGCGATCTTCTCCTCATACAAACGCGAGTCATTGCCGGGACTCTGCCCAACGATCATCGAAAGGCGCAAGGCATCGGCACCGTACTTCGCAATCATATCCAGCGGATCGATCATCGTATCGGGTTCACTCTTGCTCATCTTGCGACCGTCGCGCGTACGAATGAGGCCATGCAGATACACGGTATCGAACGGCACCTGGCCGTAGTCGAACTCCGCGATAGAGCCTGTCACATACGTCGTCATCAGGATCATGCGCGCCACCCAGAAGAAGAGGATGTCGTAGCCAGTCTCCATCACGTCGGTCGGATGGAATTTCATGACGTCCGGACTTTTTTTGAGGAGATCTTCCAGACTCACACTGAAATCAGCAGCAAGATCGGGGTCGACGAGCGTGCTCCACGTCCAGAGCGCAGAACTGAACCACGTATCGAGCGTGTCCGTGTCCTGTTCCCATCCCGAACCCGAGCCCGAGCCCGAACGCGGCGCCTCCGTGCCGACATGCACATCCACACTGCCACCTTCATCCTTGTACCAGACGGGGACGCGGTGCCCCCACCAGATCTGCCGGCTGATGCACCAATCGCGCAGGTTATCGATCCAGTGAAAGTACGTTTTCTCGAACTGATTCGGAATGATTTTGATGAGACCAGTTTTGACCACCTCCTGCATGACCTCCTTGAGACTGAGCTCACGCCGCTTCCATTTGACCACTCTCTTATTCACGTCGATAAACCACTGCTCCTTTATTTGCGGTTCGATCATCCCCTTCCCGCGCTGGCTGAGGCTCACGTTGTGCACGTAATCCTCTTTGATGCTGACGAGGAGTCCTTTGGACTTCAGTTTTTCGACGATGAGCGGGCGCGCATCCTCTATATGCATGCCACTGAACTCGCCTGCGATCGGCAGCAGCTTGCCATCGAAGCCGATCACCTGCTCCTTCTGCAATTTGTGACGCGCGGCGATCTCAAAGTCTGCATGATCGTGCCACGGCGTGATCGTCATCACACCCGTACCGAATTCGGGGTCGACGGCTTTGTCTTTGATCACCGTCGCGAGCACCGGACCATTGATCCACTCGGCGGTGAACGTCTGACCATGAACATATTTGGCATATCGCTCGTCATCCGGGTGCATCACGACGTACTTGTCGCCAAATTTGGTCTCCGGTCGTGACGTGCTGATCTCGAACGGCCCGTATTGGAAGGTGAAGAACGGGTCTGTGCGCTCCTCGTGCTCGATTTCGTCGTCACTGACGGTCGTCTGGAGCTTGGGATCCCAATTCACGATGCGATGACCGCGATAGATGAGCCCGTCGCGATACATTTTGCAGAACACTTCGTTCACGCAACGGTTGAGCGTCGGTTCCATCGTGTACCGCTCACGCGACCAGTCACAGGAAGAGCCCATTTTGCGGACCTGCCCGCGGATCGTGCTCTTGCTCTCCTCTACAAACTTCGCGATCTCAGCGACCAGCTTCTCGCGGCCCAGGTGCGCACGCGGGTCCTTCATCTTCATCTCCTTCTGGAGCTTCTTGATCACGACGCTCTCAGTGGCAATCGCGGCATGGTCGGTGCCGGGGATCCAGAGCGCCTCCTTCCCCTGCATGCGCGCGAAGCGGATGAAGATGTCCTCCAGCGCGAGCATCACGGCATGACCAAGATGCAGGTTACCCGTCGCATTCGGTGGGGGCATGCTGACGGTGAACGGTTCCTTGTCGCTTTTGGCATCGGCTGTAAAGGCACCGCTGTCCTCCCACATCTTGTAGATGCGGTCTTCGACGGCCTGTGGATCGTAAGCTTTCGGTAACACCCTTAAAGCATACATTAAAAAAATAGCGGCAGAACCCTCTCCTGCCACAGCGGGAGAGGGCAGGGTGAGGGAATAAAAAAACGGCCACCGTTTGCACGGCGCCGTTCGTTAGAGAGAAAGAGCAACGATTCCACTCCTTGCGGGGGAAATCGACGAAGTTTATACAGCAGCGAAATTGTGCGTGCAAGGGAGACTTGGCATCTGGGAGACGAGAAAGTGGCTTTATTGCTCGATTTCCGTGCGATCAGGGGCGATACTGTGACTCACCATGGCCCTCTCAGAAACCCTCTCGGCTCCCGTCACCGCCCACCACACTCTGGGAGGATTCTTGCTGGAAGGCGCCGTGATCGTGGGAGTTGGCCTCATCGCGCTTCATTTCGCGGCAAAGACGATCAAAGCAGGACGCGATAAAGTGAAGAGCGACCTGCGAGACATCTTCAGTCTCTAGATTTACTGCAGCACGTAGATCAACACCCAGAACAGGAAGACAGCGATTGCGGCGAGGGCGGTCTTGATGTTGTTCCCGCCTTTGCCCAGGATCCTCCACGCAGCGATGGCGGCGAAGAATGCCAGGACACTCACGATCCCTTTCTCCGCCATACCGATCGGGGGGGTCGTAAAGAAGACGGCGAGGAGCACGAAAGCGATTGAAGTGCCGAGGATGAAGGCATACGCGTATGCCTGCGCCCCTTTGCAGCGGAGTTCCGCAAGCGTGCCGACGGCGGCAGAGAGGACGAAGAGCGTCACGAGATTGATGCCGCTGTAGGGGTCATTGAACGGGAAAACACCGAGCATTGTCTGCAGGGCGACTGCCAGCAGCGCAAAAGTGCAAAAGTTCAGCACGACCACTGCCTGCAGGGATGGCAGATGCGGATGAGTCCTTTCAATCCAGGTAAGTGAGCGGTTCTGCAGGCCTGCAAGGTTCACCGCATCCGACCAGACTTTTATCGCGATGCTGACGATGAGCAAAACCGTACTCCCTACAAACAAAAAGAGGGACGGGTTAAACGCTCCGTAACGGAACAATGCATTCATGGTTTCGAGAAAAGCCATAGGACAAATGGGGGAATTACTGTTTCTTCCGGCGTTCGAGAAGTCCGGCAGTCATCTCAAGAAGGGACTGCAGGGTCATAGTACGCTTCACAAAGTATCCATCCGCAAAAGCATTTGAGCGTTTACGAGTCGCCTGATCCTCCAGGTTCGTCAGCATGATAACCGGAAAGGAACGTTTCTGTTTGGGAAATTCTTCAAGCAACCACCACCCATCGCGGCCCGGCATCAGGATGTCGCACAGCAGGAGGTCGGGTGCGAGTTTTCGGATCATCTCTGCGGCAATTTGCCCGTTCTCTGCGGTTCGAACGGCATAGCCCATGCGCGAAAACTTGCGCGTATATACCTCACGCAGAACCGCGTCATCTTCGGCAATGAGGATGTTGGGGATTTGCACTTATGTAAGTGTAGCGATCGATCCGCACATTGTGAAGTACAAGTCTCCATGCTACCTTCGCACAGATATTCGCGTACAATTCCGAGTACCTCCTTTCTTCATCGAGGAACATGCCTCAGAAAAGATCTCCCAAGACCCGCGCCCTAAAAAGAGACGCGTTCACACTTATCGAAATCCTCATCGTCATGGCGATTGTCGGGATCCTCGGGTCGGTGACAATCATGGCCGTGAACCCCAAAAAGCAATTCTGTGAGGCGCAAAACGCGAAACGGAAATCGTACGTCTATGAAATCAAGAACGGCCTCTTTCAATACCTCATCCACGAGGGCGAGATGCTGAAAGAGTATGAAACTCCCGACGAAGGAGCATCGGAGCCCAAGCCAGTGTGCGCCCCCGGAGTCAATGATTCTTCCTGCGTCGACCTGAGCGGTCTGGTGCCGGAATACATGGCCGCAGTCCCCAAGGGCATCTCGGAACCCAATCCCCTTTGGTCAGAGTACAGGATCATCAAGACGGGCTTCGGACAGGTGATCAGCAATCCGTACGACATCGAGCCGTGTTCGGACACCACCGAGTCGGCTTCGGGCAACTCCCACCTCGCGTGCGTGGACAACGCCTGCACGGAAGTTCTGGGTTTTGGCGTAGATCAGTGCTCGAGTGATGGTAACTGCACCTCCACCAGCCACGCTGAATGTGTCGGCTTGAGCTGCGTCAGTGTCGAGGGACCCGGCCTGAACCTGTGCTCGATTGATGTCGACTGCAACGTCACCCACCTCGCATGCGTCGGCCTCACGTGCGCCACCGTGATGGGCGGGGGCGGCAACGGCTGCTCGACGGACGCGAACTGCTCGCTGCTGCAACACCTCGGGTGCATAAACAACTCCTGCGTCGTGATCCCCGGGCCGGGGGTGAACCAATGTGTGATGAACACCAACTGCACGGTGGCTTCCCACCTAGGATGCGAGGCCAATGCCTGCACATCCGTCGCCGGTCCCGGCATGAACCAGTGCGCAGTGAACGGTGACTGCAATCCCTCGCACATCGCATGTGTTGGGCTGACGTGTGCCGGCGTCCCCGGTGCCGGAGGCAACTCGTGCGTGACAGGCACCAACTGCGAGGAAGCGGCCTCTAGTGCAGCGAGTTCCCTGATTAGCCATGGATCTTCCTCAGCGGGCTCCGCGGGCAGTAGTAGTAGTGCCAGCGGAATGGGCGGTGCAAGCTCCTGCAGCTCGGGTTCCTCTGCCTCCAGCGGTGCCGCCGATCCTTGCGCCTCGCCTCTCTGAGAACTGAGGTCATTGGAGGAAGCCACTGCTACACTGTCTTCCAATGCCCACCTTCGATTTCCAGTGCCGCGCATGTGACCATGTCTTTGAATTTTCCCGTCCGTTTGGGAATACGGTGAAACCCGCGTGCCCCGCGTGCACATCGAAGAGAACCGAGAAGTTGCTTGCACCGCCGGCAGTACACTTTAAAGGAAGCGGATGGTACAAGACCGATAGTAGGGGCGGAGCACGTTCCGCCCCGGTCGATGCCACATCTTCACCAAAGAAAGAGGAGAAAATTTCTGAAGGCGCAAAAACGGAGGCGAAGCCCGTGGAGAGCAACACGACGGAAAAGAAAACTAAATCAGCGGAGACGTCGACGTCTCCGCTGACAAACAACAAACCTAAATAATTACCGTCTGGGCGGCCCTCTCCTGGGCCCTCCAAACCCTCCTGAGCGGGGCGGCCCTCCTGCGCTAAAGGTTCGGGGGGCAGGCGGCACATAGCCTTCGGGTGGCGCCGTCATCTGCTTGAGCGACATGCGTGTCTTGCCCTCGGCTGCATCGTATTCGATACATTTGGCTTCCACTTCCTGACCCATCGTGAGGACGTCTTCCACTTTTTCGGTGCGGCCCCACGCAAGCTCGCTGATGTGGATCATCGCGTCCTTGCCGGGGAGGAATTCCACGATCGCGCCAGTGCCGTCGATGATGCGGATGACTTTTCCCTTGTAGATCTTGCCGACCTCGGGCTTCTCCACGATGGACTTGATCCACACTTTGGCCTTCTCCATCGCTTCGCCGTTCACGGAAGTGACGAACACCAAGCCGCTGTCTTCAATATCGATCTCGACCCCCAGTTCCTTGGTGATCTTCTGGATCATCTCGCCGCCCTTGCCGATCACGAGACGGATATCGGCTGGGTCGATCTGGATGGTTTCGATGCGCGGCGCAAACGGGCTCATCTCTTTGCGGGGCTCGGGAATCGCCGCAAGCATCACCTTGAGCACCTCGGCGCGGCCGCTGGCGGCGCGTGTGAGCGCTTCCTCGAAGACGGAATCGGGCAACCCCTTGATCTTGATATCCATCTGGATCGCCGTGATTCCCTTTGCGGTGCCGCAGACCTTAAAGTCCATATCGCCGCCGAAGTCCTCTTCGTCTTGGAGATCTGTGAGGACGATGTACTTCCCTTTTTCTTCATCACTGATCAACCCGAGCGCGATTGCGGAGACGGGCGCGCTGATCGGCACACCGGCCGCCATGAGCGCAAGCGTGGAACCGCAGGCTGCAGCCATAGAACTGGAACCGTTGCTGCTGAGGATCTCGGTGACGAGGCGGAGGGTGTAGGGGTACGTCTCGGCTTTGGGAAGCACCGGCTCGAGTCCACGCTGCGCCAGGTTGCCATGGCCGATCTCGCGGTTGCCGACGAAGAGCCGGTTGCTCGTTTCGCCTACGGAGAACGGCGGGAAGTTGTAGTGGTGCATGTAGCGGAGCTCGTGCTCGCCTTCCATGCCTTCGACGATCTGCTTGTCACCAGGGCCGCCAAGCGTGACGGTCGTGAGCCCCTGCGTCTCGCCGCGTTCAAAGAGAGCGGAACCGTGGACGCGGTTCGGGAGGATGTCGACCATCGCACTAAGCTCTCGGATTTGATCAACCTTGCGGCCGCTCATGCGGATACCCTCCTCGAGGACGAGCCTGCGCATCTCGCCCTTCACGATCTTGTCGACGAGTGACGGACCGTAGGCGTGAAGTTTTACGGATTCTGCCGTCTGCTCTTCGGTCGCATCTTTTGCTGTCGGATATTTCTGCTTTAACTTCGCAACGGACTCTTCCATCATGCGATTGAAAATGCCGCGGCGGACGTTCTTCGGCATGTGCGTCTTGATCGCCTTACTGACCTCGGGAAGCGCCCAGTCCTTGAGGTACTGGTATGCCTCGTCGTTGCTGAAGACGGGCTCGAGGGCAAACTTCGGCTTGCCGATCTCCTTTTGGATATCATCGAAGAAGCGCGCGACCTTCTGCGCCCACTTCTTGCCGAACTGGATGGCCTTGAGGACTTCTGCCTCAGGCACTTGGTTGGCAGCAGCTTCGATCATCACCACCCGCTCGAGGGATGCGGTGACGAACATGTCGAGGTCGCACTTGAGACGCGACTCGCGGGAGGGATTGAGGACGAGTTCACCGCCGATCAGGCCAACACGGACCATGCCGATCGGGCCGTCGCACGGACAATCACTGAGGGCGACGGCGAGGTTCGCCGCGTTGCCGGACGTGATGTCGTGCTCATGCTCGAAGTCGTAGCTGAGGACGGTGCAGAAGACCTGGATGTCCTTGCGGATGTTCTTATCGATCATCGGACGCAATCCGCGGTCGATGACGCGGCCGAGCAGGACGTAATCGTCGCCCGGGCGGCCTTCGCGCTTGCGGAAGCGGGACCCGGCGATCTTGCCTCCGGCGTAGAACTTTTCCTGGTAGACGAGCTGCAACGGCAAAAAATCGACGCCGGCTCGTGCCTTGGGGCTAACGGTGCAGTTGCCCATGCTGACGGTATCGCCAATTTGGCAAAGGACCGTGGCGTTCGCCTGTGGGGCGATTCCGCCGACTTTGATGATGAGCTGCTGATTACCGAGCTCAAGCGTGTACTCTTTTTGAAGAGACAACATATAAGGAGGGGTAAATAACCCTCCAACGTCGTATTCTCACTCTGATGGATTCACATGTCATTTCTCGATTGTCATTCCGAGTAGTTCGCGTTGGAGACGCGAACGTATCGAGGAATCAAACGTAAACCCAAGATGAGGTGAGATCGGAACGGTGGAGGAAGGAACTGCGGAGAGTATACACATTTTGACATCAAAAAGAAGGCCCATTCCCCTCTCGCAAATCACTGGAGAACCTCACTTCTTCAACTGCAACCGGCACTTCATCCACTTCGACGACAATTTCTCCCTCATGAAAACAGAATCGGCGAAAATCAGCTGTCTTGAACGTTTGTTCGATACGCTTACAGACGTCACGATGAATACGATCACGGACAAGAAGAGTGGCGTAGATATTGGTCGCGAGCGTGATCTCCGACGAATGGAATTCCAGAGTCTCGGTGCCGATGGTGATGCGAGTGTTCAGTCGCATGATGAAATGGAGGAAGGAAAATACATCGCGGCACACGCGGCTTCGGCCAAAATGCGCAGACTGTCGTAGACGGGAATCCCTGAAGTATCCGGCGTGAGAATCTGCGGCAATTCGGTGCAACCCAGAATCACAGCTTCGGCACCTTTTTCGTGCAGTGACTCCATCTGTCTGCGCAGAAGTGCCCGTTCCTCATCCCCTACCTGATGCGCAACAATGGTCTGCACACATCGTGTGAGTTCTTCCTGCTCTGCTGGAGATGGAAGAATGAGTTCGATGCCCGCACGCTGCAGTGGCGCCGAATACAACGTGGATTGCATCGTCGTCATCGAACCAAGCAAACCTACAGTTTTTCGTCCGTCACGTTGCACGTTCTTCATCACCGCGTCGATGATCGACAGAAAAGGAACCGCGATCGCGCTGCGAAAACGTTCTTCGAACAGATGCATCGTGTTGCACGCGAGGACGATCAGCTCTGCACCTGCAACTTCCAGTCGCTTCGCCTCCGCTTCGACCATCGTCACAGTCCGTTCTTCGTCTTCACGGCTGGAAATAAGATCGGGAACGGGAAGATTACTGAGGAGGAAGTGGGGGAAATCCGCATTCCGCTTTGATCCATACCGATCGATACTGAGCTGCAACAATAATTCGCAGAACCGCAGGCCTGCATGGGGGCCCATGCCGCCGAGAATGCCGAGGGTGAGACGCGACTGGTTCATCGTTCACAAAAGAAAGGCTCAATCGTTTTTAACGGGATAAGCATTTTCTGCTCCGTCTCTTGCAGTTCCTTTTTTGGATCTGAATCCATGACAATGCCCGCACCAGCTTGAATTGTGAGTTCCTTTCTGTAACGCATTAGGGAACGCAAACCCATAGTCGCTTTGACGTTGCCACGAACATCGACGAATCCCGGGGAAGATGCGTACAGACCACGCGGCAAAAGTTCATGCTTTTTAATGATCTTCATCGATCGAATCTTCGGTGCCCCGGACCCTGTGCCCATGGGAGTGACTTCGAGGAGAGCACGAATGGGTAGAATATCGCTTCGAAGTTTTCCGCGGACTTCAGATGCAATGTGCATCACGGATCCCGCGTCTTTGCGATGCATGAGCAGTTCTTTCGGTACTTCGACGCTCCCGAGTTCCGCGATGCGAGCGACGTCGTTACGTGCCAGATCGACAAGCATACTGTGTTCTGCCAGTTCCTTTGGGTCATGCCGAAGCCTCTCGAAAATAGCGGCATCGGTTGGTTCATGTCCTGTGTACTGCGCCGTTCCGGCCAATGGCAACGATGTAATGTTGCCGTCGATAATGTGCATCGCAAGTTCCGGAAGGGAACCCATGGTCTCTTCGCTTCCCATTTTGATTGCATGCATATGCGCGGAGGGACAGATCAAACGCATGCGCAAATACAACGGTGACATCGATCCTGTAATGGAACAGCTCTTCCGGCGCGAGAGGACTGTCTGGAAGGAATTGCCCGTCAGAATTTCCTCATTCTGGATTTTTTTCACGGAATGCATAAATCCCTCGGGTGAACCAAACTCATCAGGTTGGGTGATCTGCGGCATGGGCACAACAACGAGTCTCATTTTCAGTAATTGCTGGAAATAACCGAATCGATCGCGTCCACGCGAGAAGTAGGAATATCGTTTCGTGCCGGAGTCATAGACAAGCCCATCATCGAAGTACCCATAGCAGAATGTGCTGTTGCCGCTGGTATTGCGACCGTGAAATTGTTTGGGTTCTAAATATTGCATAGCCTCGTAGCTCAAAAATCCCGCAAGTCCTCCGCTGAAATGCTGACCTTCGGGAACATCACCGCTTGCATCACGCTGGAGAAGTCGTGACGTCTCCGCAAGGACATCAAACGGAGTGACACCATCGAGTTTGACCTGCTCGCCATCCAGGGCCAGTTGATGATCGCGAGCTCTGAGGACGAACATGGGATCACAACCGAAGTATGAGCGGGCCGGCGATCCATCCGGCGGAAGTGATTCGAAGAAGACCATGTGATCAGATGCCGCATGCAGAAGCGTATAAACGTGTTCGGGGGGCAGATCACAGGGGAATTCCCGAAGTTCAAATGGTTTCTGTTCTGCAATTGCCAGACGCTGGATCAGTCCGAACGGCAGTGAAATCTTTTTTGACTTCTCCGGAAACGAGAATGATTTTTTCGAGGCAGATTGAACAGCTGTCGGACTCAGACGGAGAAAATTTTCGAGAATCCGCAATCCATCATCGGTCGCGAACGATTCAGGATGGAACTGCACTCCGTAGAGCGGATGCTGCCGGTGCTGAATCGACATTATAAGTTTTAGGTCGTCCCGGGCGACTGATGTAATGGAAAACTGCTGTGGAAACGTCGATCGATCAACACACAAAGAGTGGTAACGCATAACACTTCCGTCCGGATCGATTCCATCGAGAATATTGGGGTCAACTGGCAGCGGATATGATTGTACGAGCTCCAATTTGCTCGTTTTTCCATGAACAGCTTTGTGAGCCTTAATCACTTCACCGCCGAAGTGCGTCGCAAGAGCCTGGTGTCCCAGGCAAATGCCAAGGAGTGCGCGATCATTGTGAACCGCAAATTCGATTGCCTGCGGCGTGATACCAATATCTTCCGGATTATGAGGACTTCCTGGCCCCGGCCCGATAATAATGGCCCCTGGATCAATTCGGCGGAGATCGCTCTCCGTGATGGAATCGTTGCGAATAATACGAGAATCTGCACCGAGTTTCCCAAGATGATTCCTGATATTGTACGTGAACGAATCGTAGTTATCGACAATGAGAATTCCTCCGCCCGGAGGCGGCTTTGAAGGTTGTTCTTGTTGGGGAAGATGAGGGAAAGGCATGATTAGGAAAGAAAAAGAGATACAAAAAAACCGCCCCCTGCACGGGAGCGGATGAGAGTTCAGATCACATCATCGCAAAACGTGCAGGGCTTTGATGCCTGCCCGCCACATGCCGATGATGGTAGATGAAAAAATCATTAAACTGTTGTACCGGTACAACGGTACATTGGACTTCCACTGAATGCAACAGCAATTGTTCACGTTCTAAGGGGCTTTTCGTTTGAGTTTTCCCAACCGCTGCAGAAACAGCCCAAATCCCCCGCTCCCGCGCTTGAGCATATGCGATCCGCGTGTGATCTTGCTGATGCTGATTTTATATTTCTTCTTGATGTCGCGCTGCGTCATACCGGACGCCAGTGCCTGCACCAATTGCCAGCGCTCCGTGATCGATGCGAGTTCGGCTGGAGTGAGGATATCGTCCAGTAGCAGTTGTGCTTCCTTCTCGTTTTTGACGGACGCGAAGAGCGTGTGGAGATCATGGAGAGAGTGGGACTTCATCGGGCAAAGGTTACTCCCATTCCCATCATTGCCTCAACGTGCCTTCCTCTGGTTCAGGTGCTTTCCGTTGAGCTTCCTCCCTTTCCCATACAGCCCCATCGTTTCATAGCGCCGCAGAAGACCTGTCCGATCAACATCATACTGCCTCGCAATTTCACTGATGTTCCCTTCTTCACGGTGGTATGCCTCCACCAACTCATCATCGGACAAAACGCGGCCTCGCGGCCATTGTCCGTAATATTTCAATGTCCCAAGCACAGCTCGCAACGTCACACCGACATTCTCAGCAATGCCTGAGGCGAATTTCTCTTTTGACCGAAGGATGGCCTGTATTTGGCTGACAGTCAGGAGCCGCATCGCTACAATCTGCTCCTCGCAGATGCTCGTGAGAGCCTCTGGCAGTGGAGGCTTTTCGCCCTGAAGAACGGCATCCCGGAATCCCTCCATCCATGGCGCTTCCAGGGCAATTCCCAGTTGCTCCATCACGGTGGCATATTCCCTCTGCATCGTCGAATGGTCGCGATGCATTTTCCTTCCCAGTGCAAACCAATTCATATTTTTCTTCCGCTCCAGCATCAAATGCCTCGCCCGGCTGCTGAGCTGTGCACGAGCATACCGATAGATTTTCTGCTGCTCTTCCGAAAGGTCGTCGTAGTCGACCCCGTACTTGGCGATCGTGCGTCCGTTGAAAACGTTATTCATATCACTTCTTCAGCTTATGCTTCTCCAAGACCTCCTGGTACTCCTCGGGCTTGTTCTGCTTGAGGTACGTGAGGAGTTTGCGGCGCTGAGCGACTTTGCCGAGCAGACCTTTGCGTCCGGACTGGTCCTTCTTGTGCTCCTTGAGGTGGTCGGTCAGGAGGCCGATCTCTTTGGTGAGCAGGGCGATCTGGACCTGGGGTGAGCCAGTGTCTTTGGCATGCTTACGATGCTTGCTGATGAGGGTTTTCTTCGCGGTGCGCTTGAGAACCATACGAGTGGGGCAGAAAAAATAATGCGCAGAGCCTCGCAAGGGATGAACCACAGGCGAAGCACGGACGTGACAGGTATTGTAATCGGGAAATCGTAAAAAGCAAGGGAGAGGCGGAAAGGAACAGGAGAAATCGATGCCAGCGGGGAAGCGCTGACGGCTGTTTCCGCCGGAAGTGGACACCCGTACACCCCTTCGCTACGCTCAGGGCAAGCATCTGTTACCATCCATCTATGAGCTTCATCAATCTACTAGTCGGCGGCATCGTGGGACTGCTGGGGGGATACATTTTTGGACACCTGATGGGACGTCGGTCGTCGCAGGACCTGGAATCCATCGTCGAGAGCCTGTCGGCAAAGACAATCACAAAGCAGACGGAGCACATTTTGAACTTGGCCGAATCGAAGCTCTCGGGGAAGAAGGATGTGATCGACGGGACGCTGCGGTCGATGGATAAGTCGATGAAGGAGGAACTCAACCGCGTCGAACAGATGCTGAAGGGCATGGAGAAGAGCAATGTGAAGATCGATACGCGCCTCGAGAACGCCGCAAATGTGATCCAGAAGCTGTCGGATACGACCGGCTCGCTCAGCAACGCGCTCAGCAGCAACAGTCTGCGCGGGCAGTGGGGCGAGCGGATGGCCGAGGACGTCCTGCGCCTCTCGGGGATGCTCGAAGGCATCAACTTCATCAAGCAGACGACGCTGGAGACGGGTTCGAAGCCGGACTTCACCTTCCTTCTGCCCCAAAAGCGCACGCTGAACATGGATGTGAAGTTCCCGTTCAACAATTACCAGCTCTATGTGGAGGCCGGCACAGAGCGCGAGCGCGATGAGTATAAGGAGAAGTTCCTCAAGGACGTCCGCAAGCGCCTCAAGGAAGTGCAGACACGCGACTACATCAACCCGGAGGACGGCACGGTCGATTACGTACTGCTCTTCGTTCCAAACGAACAGATCTTCGGGTTCATCAATGAGATCGACCGCTCATTGATTGATGAAGCGATGCGCGGCAAGACCATCCTCTGCTCTCCGCTCAGCCTCTATGCGATCCTCGCCGTGATCCGCCAATCGATCGACAACTTCAGCATGGAGAGCAAGTCGCAGGAGATGCTCTCGATCTTCGGCGCGTTCAAGCAGCAATGGGAGAAGTTCAAAGACCAGATGGAAACGGTCAAAGAGCGTTTCGAGTCGGTTCATAAAGGATACGAAGAACTCACAGGCACTCGCGAGCGCCAGTTGGATCGACAGCTGCAGAAGATTGAGGAGATCCGAATTGATCGCGGGATTGATGTGCCAGCTCTTCCGGAAGTCATTGAAGATGCGAAGACGAAGGCGGCGAGGAAGTTGATCGCATCACAACCTTGATCTCGGCTACCCTTTCCAAGTGTCCACGAACCCTGCAATTGACCCCCTCCTCGGCCCTCTCAATGAACCGCAGCGCGAGGCGGTGCTACACCAGAACGGCCCTGCATTGATTTTGGCAGGTGCGGGCAGCGGCAAGACACGCGCGCTGACGCACCGGATCGCCCGGCTGATGCAGGACGGCGTGCAGCCCTGGCAGATCCTGGCGGTGACGTTCACGAACAAGGCGGCGAATGAGATGAAGGAGCGCATCAAAAACATCCTGCATATTGTCGAAGGGGTCGAACTCCCCTCTCCCCAGCAGGGGGGAGGGGTTGGGGGAGGGGGTGTACGCGACCAAGGGCGACTCCCCGTGATGGGCACGTTCCACTCCATCTGCGCCCGCGTGCTGCGCCGCGACATCGAGCGACTGGGGCGGAACCGGAACTTCGTGATCTACGACACCAGCGACCAAGAGCAATTGATGAAGGAAGTACTCAAAGAACTGAAGATCCCCGAAGAGACGATCAAGCCGAAGCCGGCGCTGGGCTATGTGAGTCGGTTCAAGAGCGAGGCGATCAGCCCGAAGGACGCAATCAAGGACGCGACGAGCGAGCGGATGATTCAGGTGATCAAGGCCTATGAGAAATACGAGAAGATGCTGCGCGAGGCGAACGCCGTCGACTTCGATGATTTGATATTAGAGACCGTGCGGCTGTTCAAAGAGGTTCCGGAGGTGCTCGACCGCTATCAGGAGACCTGGAGATACCTGCACGTGGACGAATATCAGGATACCAACCACGCGCAGTACCTGTTCATCTCGCTGCTCGCACAGAAGTATCGGAACCTCTGCGTGATCGGGGACCCGGACCAGTCCATTTACGCCTTCCGCGGCGCCGATATCCGCAACATCCTGGAGTTCGAGCATGAATATCCGGACGCCAAGCGGATCGCACTGGAGCAGAACTACCGCAGCACGCAGGTCGTGCTGGATGCAAGCAATGCGGTCATCAAAGCGAACCCACGCAGGCCGAAAAAGAACATGTGGACCGAGCGGAAAGGCG
The DNA here is from genome assembly GCA_009691305.1 of Candidatus Peribacteria bacterium. Lineage (GTDB taxonomy): Bacteria > Patescibacteriota > Gracilibacteria > Peribacterales > Peribacteraceae > JABFSS01. The sequence goes on from SICS01000030.1 coordinate 14,843, forward strand.
GGCCACACGTGATCGTCCACGAAGTGCGGGACGAACGGAAGGAGGCGGAGGAAGCGATCAAGGCCGCACAGTTTCTCAAGAAAGACGGGGTCCCGCTCAACCAACAGGTGATCCTCTACCGCACCAACGCACAGTCGCGCCTGTTTGAAGAGGCATGCATGCGCGGAGGCATCCCCTACCGCATCGTCGGAGGGACGAAATTTTACGCACGCAGGGAAGTGAAGGACGTCCTCGCCTACCTCTACGCAATCCTGAACCCCATGGACACAATTTCCCTCCTCCGGATCCTGAATGTCCCGGCACGGAAGATCGGCGATACGACACTCGGCTACATTCAGGCCTTCGCTTCCAAGAATCAGCTCACGTTATGGGGCGCGTTGCTGTGCGTGCGTGATGTGGCGGAGTTGAATGAGGGGGTGCGGGAGCGGATCGGGAAATTTGTGACGATCCTCGAGGATTTGCGGGCCCGCGCGTCCCGTCTCATCGTCTCTGAGCTGACGACGCAGCTCCTGGAAGCGATCGGGATGGAGAAATGGCTGCGGGATGACACCGATGAAGGCGAGGAGCGCTGGCAGAACGTGCAGGAACTACTCACCGTCACGCACAAGTACGACATGCTCGACCCGATGACGTCGCTCACGAGCTTCTTGGAGGAAGTCGCGCTAATTTCGGAGGTCGATAAGCTGACGGATGTGCGCGATGACGCGCTGACATTGATGACCCTGCACCTCTGCAAGGGCCTTGAGTTTGAGCATGTGATGATCGCGGGCTGCGAGGAAGGAATTTTCCCACATTCGAACTCGATGTTCGATAAAGAGCAGCTCGAAGAGGAGCGGCGGATCATGTACGTGGGCATGACGCGTGCCAAGACGCACCTGCGCATCTACTTCGCGCGCAGCCGGCAGCTCTGGGGCAACACGCAGAGCAATGCGCCGAGCCGGTTCATTGATGATCTGCCGTCAGAAGTCGTCGAACGACGCAGTGATGAGCTCCTGAGCGCCTTCGCGTGGGCCACCGAGAGCGGCCGCATGAAAGTGAGCGGCAATGAGACTGCAAAAGGGAAGATCGAACCGTACCGTCAGCACCAAGGAGTGAGCGCCGAGTTCAACCAGGACCTCAACTTCAGCGATGATACGAATCAGGATGCAAGCACTATGGACACCGGTACCCGCGTCCGCCATCCGGCCTTCGGCGAAGGGACAATCCTCAGCAAGCGCGGCGACGTCGTGACGATCCAGTTCGATGGCGGGCAGAAGAAGACGTTTGCGCTGAGTATTGCTCCATTGCAGGTGCTCTAAAAAAGGGCTGCATCACGTCTGATGCAACCCTAGAACCCTGCTGTAGTGAGCAATGTTCTACCCAGCAATGTGGCCGATAATTCGGCCAGTCTCGGGATTGCCGAGGCGCAGCTCACCGGTTTCGGTGAGCCAGACCTCGTTTGTCTCGAAACTGTTGGCCTTCTGCACCTTCTCTTCGAGACGGTACTGGAGCGGACGCTTCTTGATGTGCGAAGGCGGTGACGCCTTCTTCTCGATCCAGTCACTCAGCCGTCGGGACGCCGATGGGGCCGGCGTGTGGTACTGACGCTTACGGGTTCGCTGACTTGGCATGGGGGATCTCCTTTTTGCCAAAAAGTGAAAAGATATGGGGCAAACATTTGCTCCAACAAGGCGGGATACCGGCGCTCGCACCGGCATGCCGCCGCATTGCAGGGACTGTGATGTCAAAGAACAAAAAAATACCCTCTCGGAGTGCGGGAGGGTTTGCGAATCAATTCATCCTATTCTCTACGCACACGACCCTGCCCGCGCTGTAATGCGCTTAAGGAGACGGGCGAGGAGGACGGAGGTGCGTGACATCTGCGCGAATGATAATCGGCAGAGCGGTGATGTCAATAACTATTTTGCCGCCGCTTCCCCGGTCGGCGCCTTTAGTTTGACCCTGAGCGCTTCAGGAGTTTTTAAGACTCCCCGGACTTCAGCATTGAATGAACTCTTTCGGTACTCCTCAAGAACAGGCTGGAGCAAAATGGCATCCAGGGATTTCACCGTCGTAAATGCGGTCATGCCGATATGTACAGACACCGTGTCTGCTTGGGATAATCTTTCGTTAACTAGCTGGCGAAATGATTGTTCTTCATCAGGCGTAAGCGGACGATTGGGATCTTCTGCTGCAGGGTGAACGACTGGAGTTGCTTCAGTATTCATAGAATGAGGGGATAAATAGGGAAATAGAATTACAAATGCTTCATCATGGATTCGAACCAGAGTCGATAGGTGCAGACCAATTTTTCTACCGAAAGACTGTCTGCAAAACTAAGATCCACGTCTTTCAGATACGAAAGGACGCGGGCGATACTAATGTCCGGACCGCCTTCCTGAAGGCCCTGCTTGATCTGTTCAAGTCCTTCGCCGACCTGTTCAATCGTCATGGACTCCGACGAATCATCCGAGTGGCAAAGGTCAGGCGGTTCTGCGAGTTCTAGAGACATAGGGGGAGAAAATATGAGATAAAAAAAGACCCTCGCTGCGGGGGGAGGGCGGAGTGTCGAGAGTTCTGGATTCTTAGCTCAGACACACGGCAGCCGTCCCCGCGCTAAACGCGAAGTACCAGCTAAAGCCGTAGAAGTGTGTCGAACGCGACATGAGTGCGACGATTCTACTGAGCAGCATCGAAGAGTCAAGCAATCAGGGTATGATCAGGATATGTCCGCACTCCGCGACCGCGTCCTCGGCTTCCTCCGGCAGCGGAATATCCGTTTAAATACGAATCTCGGGCAGCATTTTTTGGTCGATGAGGAGGTCCTAGAGAAGATCGTACAGGCAGGAAATATCCAGCCCGACGATCACATCGTGGAGATCGGACCGGGCATCGGAGTACTGACGGCGGAGCTCGTGCAACGTGCATCGCAGGTCACAGTGATTGAACTCGACGACCATATGATCCCCTTAATGAAAGACTACCTCCGCAACCATTCAACCATCTCACCATCCAACCATCTCACCATCATTCACTCGAATGCCCTGCAAACACCTTTCCCCAACACATCGTACAAAATCATCGCGAACATCCCCTACCACATCACGTCTCCCCTACTCCGGCACGCGTTCATGGAGTCACCCGTGCGGCCAACGTCGATGACGCTCCTGATCCAGCGCGAAGTGGCGGAGAAGATTTGCGACGAGGAGCATGCGGGGATCCTCACGATCATCGTGAAGCTGTTCGGCAAACCGGAGTTCATCTGCAAGGTCCCTCCCGACGCGTTCGTGCCTCCCCCGGCCGTGCAATCCGCCGTACTGCAGATCACCTCGCACCCTGAGCCCCTCGCTGACCCTCCGACGATTGAAAAAATCATGCGACTGCTCAAGATAGGCTTCGCCGGTAAACGGAAAATGCTCCGCAACACTCTGGGCAGTTTGGACAATGGGATGGAATTGCTGGCAAAGGTCGGCATTGATCCGACAAGGAGGCCGGAGACGCTGAGCGTGGAGGAGTGGATCAAATTAGCTGTTTGACAAATATTAATAATTAATTATAGTATCTATATAATGGAAAGGCCACTCAGCCCCGGCCAAGAACAAAAACTTAGGACTGATTTAGATAATTTCAGAAAAAATCCGGCGAAGAATCAGGAGAAAATTGAGCGGGCGGAAACAGCGCTCCAGATACATCATGACCTGATCACCGAAAACACCCAGCATGCCGTGCTGCGTACACTCTCGTCATCGCAGGGGATGACTATGCCAAACCAGCCGAGATATTCGATCGGACAATTTCCGCAACAGGCAGAAGCAACTGATCTGCAATCGCAACTGTCAGCCATGAATCACGCGTCAGGTGCAGCCATCGACATGGGCATTCTCCATACCTTGCAACACTACAAAC
>SICS01000031.1 GCA_009691305.1 Candidatus Peribacteria bacterium
CCCTTGCCCAAGTACGAATCGGCCGGGGCGGTCGGGTTTGACCTCATCACGCGGGAGACGACGGTGATCCAACCGGGCGCCATCGGGCTCGTCCCCGGGAACGTGATCGTGAAGGTGCCCGAGGGGCACGCGCTGCTGATCATCCCCCGCTCCTCGCTGCCCCGGAAGAAGGCGTTAGTCTGCCCGCACAGCATCGGGGTGATCGATCACGATTACCACGGAGAGAAGGATGAGTTGCTGGTGCAGGTCCAGAACATCAGCACTGCCCCGGTGACCGTGGAACGCGGCGAGCGAATCGCGCAGGGGCTCTTCGTCCGCGTGGACCGAGCGGAGTGGGTTGAAGTTGATTCTCATGGTAAAGAGACGAGGGGTGGGTTTGGGTCTACGGGAAGCCATAGTTAACAACCCCCTCCCCCGAAAACCCCCTATCCCCAACCCCTTTCCCCCGTGCGCGGGAGAAAGGGGCTCAGTGATTGCAGAAATTCATTCTCCCCTCTCCCCAGCAGGGGGGAGGGGCCGGGGGAGGGGGTTTTCGGGGGATGGGGTTTTGTTCCCTCGACGAAGCCGAGGATCCCCGGCCCCGGCTTCGCAGAGTTACAATGGTGCGTCCCGAGCGGAGACGACGACGTCTCCGCTTATTTTGATAATGGCTTCCGCATGAACGCGGGCACTTCGAGCTCTTCCATGTTCAGGTCCATCGCTGTGGACTTCAGCGTGGCATCGGCGGACGGCATCTCGCGGCGGGACATCTCGGTCTTCTCCGCGGCGGAGGGGAGGATCGTGCGGCCGAAGTTGCTCTTGAGGATGCGTTGCGCCGGTGAGGCCGCCTGGGGGCCCGTGGTGGTCTGGTCGTCGAAGCCGGTGGCGATGACGGTCACCTTCACCTGACCCGTGAAATTGTCGTCGATGACGGCGCCGAAGATGATGTTCGCCTCGGGCGCGGCTGCCTCGGTGATGATGCGCGCGGCCTCGTCGACTTCGAACATGCTGAGATCGTTGCCGCCCGTGATGTTGAACAGGATGCCCTGGGCGCCATGGATGCTGGACTCGAGAAGGGGGCTGTCCACAGCGGCGCGTGCGGCCTCGGAAGCACGGCTGTCGCCGGTGCCGTAGCCGATGCCCATCAGAGCCGTGCCAGCGTCTTGCATGATCGTTTTCACGTCCGCGAAGTCGACGTTCACAAGACCGTGGACGGTGATCAAACTGGAGATACCTTCAATGGCATGCTTGAGCACTTCGTCGACCACCTGGAAGGCCTCGGTGAGCGGGGTCGTCTTATCGATGAGCGAGAGGATCTTGTCGTTCGGGATCGTGATGAGCGTGTCGACCTTGCCCTTGAGCGCCTCCAAGGCCTCGTCTGCCTGCTTCTTGCGCTTGAAACCCTCGAAGCTGAACGGACGCGTCACCACAGCCACCGTAAGGATGCCCATGCTGCGTGCGGCCTCGACGATCGGGAGGATGCCTCCCGTACCGGAACCGCCGCCCAGGCCCGCCGTGACGAACAGCATGTCGGTGCCTTCGAGCGCCGCTTTGATCTCCTCCATGCTCTCCTCCGCAGCGCGCTTCCCGATCTCGGGGTTGGCGCCGGCGCCGAGCCCGCGGGTGGTGCCGCGGCCGATCGTGATCTTCTTGGCGGCCGGGTTGTGGTAGAGCGCCTGTGCGTCGGTGTTCACGGCAATAAAGTCGACGCCGTGGAGCTTGCCTTCGACCATGCGCTTGACCGCGTTGCCGCCACCACCGCCCACGCCGAGCACGCGGATCGTGGCGCCAGGCACCATGTCCGGACGGACCTCACGGCTGCTGGTGTCATCGCCCTGGGAAGAGCCTCCGGTACCGGCAGCGCCGGAACCTGCGGAACCGCGGGAGAAGATGGAACGGAACGTATTGTCGGCCATAAAGAGGGGGGAAAACGCGAAGGAAGGAACGTAGGGACGCCGCGGTGCGGCGTCCGAAGCAGGAATATCAGGGGAAGAGCGAACGGACCCAAGAGGTAGCCCCTTGAAGCGCGCGTTTCACTTGGAAGTTCGACCGCATGCCGCCCTGCTCATCTTCGCGCACGCCCCAGACGAGGGTGCCGAGTGCCGTGGCGTATGCCGGGTCGTCGACCTTCTCGATCACGCCGCCAATGTCGACGGGGAACCCCATCTGGACGGGGAGCCCGAGTACATCGCGGGCGAGGTCGAGGACGCCGGGGGCTTTGACCGCGCCGCCTGTGAGGATGGCGCCCGCTGGGAGCATGCCGCTGCGCCCGATACGCATGAGCTCGGCTTTGATGAGCGAGAAGATTTCGAAGTAGCGCGCCTGCATGATCTCGGCCATGTACTTCTTGCTGACGGTCTGCGTGTCGACTTTGCTGACCGAAGAGAGGTCGATCATCTCGCGCTCGTTCATCTCGCCCGGGAGGACGGACCCGTACTCGATCTTGATCTTCTCGGCGGTATCAATGGAGGTGCGCAGCCCGATGGCGACGTCACTCGTGACGCTCTCACCGGCGATGGGCAGGCACACCGAGTGGAGGATGGTCCCCTCCTCGAACACGGCGATGCTCGTGCAGCCCGCGCCGATGTCGATAACGACCACGCCCAGTTCCTTCTGGCGCTTGGTGAGGGTGGCCTCGGCCGCCGCAATGGTCGCGGGGACGAGCGCGTCGATATCGACGCCCGCCTGGTCGATGCACTTCTCAATGTTCTTCACGTGCTGAATGTGTCCGGTGATGATGTGTGCTTCGACCTCGAGCCGGATGCCCGTCATGCCGAGGGGGTTCTTGATCCCCTTCTGTTCGTCGACGGCGTAGGCCTTGGGTTCGATGTGGAGGATGCGGCGGTTCTGCGGGATCGAAACGGCCTGTGCCGCATCGAGTACGCGGCCGATATCCTCGACCGTGATTTCGGAGCCCGAGATCGCGATGACTCCCCTGCTATCGAACGCCTCGATGTGCGAGCCGCTCATGCCGACGAAGACATGGTTGACCGGGACGCCTGCCATGCGCTCGGCATCCTCTAAGGAGGAGATGATGTTGTGGATGAGTTCCTCCACGTCGATCACGTGGCCCTTCCGCATCCCAAGGGACGGGCTGATGCCGACGCCGATCACATTGGGCGTGCGACGCTCGCCTTCGGCGCCATCGACGACGGCAATAACTGTTCGGATCTTGGCACTTCCGATATCAAGACTTGCGACGACACGTTCCTTCGGCATACAAACGCTGGGGAAGCAGATGAGGATTTCCGCTGACCAGAGAGATAATCCCTGACGAGCATCTCCAGACGAGGAGGAGAACGGACGTAAGTCTAATGGCCTGGAAAGACCTTGAGCAAGCTCAAACCGACTACCTTTCGTATACAAGAGTCGATCTGTTGAGTAGAGAAAGTACTCGGGATTTTCCTCTAACAGAAGCGTAGTAACAACAAAATTGTTCAGTCGAAAAATGCATGAAAAACCGTGAGTACAGGATATGAACATTCTTTCGACCACAATCACGGGGTGATGTCCGCACTCCCGCACCCGCGAAGGGGCGCTTCTACGTCTGAAACATGAGCGGCGGCCCTTCGTGGCCGCGGCTTTCAAAAGAGTGCCATCTGGTCCTCTGATTTCACCGTCTTCTTCTTCATCGTAGGCTCCCCCTCCCACACAAAATGCTGCTTCCCATACGCGGATTCACAGACAACCTGCAGACGCTTGGTGAGCGAGTGGAATTCCAAGGCCTTCATGAAGGCAACGATCTGCCCGGTCTTGATCTCGGTGAGCTCCAGATCCTTGAGGGGGATCGCGAGGTCAAAGTCGCTGACAAGAGTCGCCATGCGTTCGCAGAAGAATGCCTGATCGCGGTCGCGCTCCAACTTCTCCCGCATCGTCCCTTTGATCTCGTCGAGGTGCTCGTAGACACCGGTGAGTGTTCCGTAGGCTTGCAGCAGCATCGATGCGCCTTTGGGCCCGATGCCTTTGACGCCCGGAAGGTTATCCGATGAGTCGCCGGAGATCCCCTTATAGGAGGCTACCTGGTCAGGGCGGACGCCGTACTTGGCGAGGATCTCTTTGGGGCCCAGATACTCAGGGGCTTGGTAACCCTTGTGGGGAATGGCGATACGCACCTTCTCCGTCGACAATTGGAAAGCGTCCCGGTCACCCGTGACGACCGTCACGCGCATCCCGGCCTTCTCCCCCGCCTTGGCGTAGACACACAGCAGGTCATCGGCCTCGTACTTGGGGTTGGACACATGCTGGATGGGGAAACTCTCGATCATCTCCAGGATCCGCGGGATCTGGGTGTAGAACTCATCCGGGGTCTCGGCCCTCCCCTCCTTATATGTCGCGTTCTCCTGGTGGCGGAAGGTCTCCTCGCCGGCGTCGAAGCAGAAGAGCAGGTGCGTAGGCTCCTCAGCCTTCAGTAACGAGATCAGCATCGACGCCACTCCGTAGACGGCATTCGTCTGCTCCCCATTGGAGGTCTTGAGGCTTGCGGGGATCGCATAAAACGCCCGGTACATGAGGTGGTGGCCGTCGACCAAGACGAGATGCGACATCGGGTCGAGTATAGCAACATGGGGGAATCCGCGCGCCACGGGGGGTGAAGGGGCGAACAGAGTGGGCACTGGCGCGCGGTGCGCTTTCTTTGGTTCTTTCTTTGTCGGGCAGACAAAGAAAGAACAAATAGAGAGATATTCTGTCTCACTGAAATGTAAAGAATAGTCAACATCTTCGCACTCCCAAGGCACCGACTTTTCGGCTATAATAAGAGGATTACTTCCATTCCCTCCTCCGAGTGTCCGCACCCCTGCACCCCATGAACAGCATGAAGCGACCCCTCGGCACCCTGGAACTCAAGCAGCAGAGTAAGGTCGCGCTGCAGGAGAGTTTTGGGTGGCCGGCGGAGCCCAAGCGCCCGATGCTCTGCCTCCCAGCAGGCATGACGGACAAGCTCGGCGGCGCGGTGTTCCAGGAACTCCTCCCGGGCCTGCTGACTTTGCCGGTCGAGATACTCGTCGTCGGCAAGGGCTCGGCGTCGTACGGATCGATCTTCACCAAGCTCGCCAAGGACCACCGACACCGCATGCACATCATCCAGGATACCGATGAAGCGCTCGGGTCGATGTACGCCGCCTCCGATATGGCGCTCTTCCTCAGTGACCCAGCAGGATCGACGGAGCTTACGCAGTGCCTCAGCTCCGGCATCATCCCGGTGTCGGTCGCCAGCCGCGCGCTGGAAAACTACGACCCCGTGCAGGAATCCGGGAACGCGTTCATTTTCGAGACTTCGAACGCTTGGCAGTGCTTCGCCGCGCTCGTGCGCGGAATGGAGACCTACAAACTCCCCTTCGATTGGCGAACAATTCAGAGGCAAGGGATGGAATCACTTTCTTGATACGCACAACAACTCTCGCCAGTCACCCTGAGCTTGTCGAAGGGCGACTGGAAGACGATCCAGCGGCAGGGAATGGAGACGATGGGGGGCAGCGGTGATGAATCTGAAGAGGAGGGGTGTGCATGGAGCACTCTCTTTGCTACTCTACCCCGGCTACGGGTCGGTAGCTCAGTCTGGTAGAGCAGTTGCCTCTTAAGCAATTGGCCGTGGGTTCAAATCCCACCCGACCCACCACGTAAAATCGCTCGCAGCCTGCCTGCCGGCAGGCTAGGTGGCCCTTCCACGAATTAAAACACCTTCCGCGCATGCGCCGATCCGTCCTCCGCAGGGACGAGGATCGCGACGGGGAGGTATTCGTGCCACGCGATGGTATCGGGTTCGATAGAGGCTTCGATGTTGCGTCCGCAGCGGATGTCTTCGACGTCGGCATCGGTGAGATCGCGGCGGGGGAAATCTTTGAGGACATCTTTGAGGGGAAGCACGTCCGTCCAACCGATGTCGCCTGGCTCCTTTGCGTCGGCCACGCTCCAGTCCCCTACTTTGGTCCGTCGGAGTGAGGAGAGGTACGCGCCACAACGGAGGACACGACCCAGGTCATGCGCGAGGGAACGGATGTAGGTGCCAGAGCCACAGAGGACACTCAGTGTGAGTTTCGGATAGTCGTACAGGGTGATCTTGCAACGCTTGATCTCGACCTCGCGCGGCGGGAGGTCGACGTTGAGGCCCGCACGGGCTTTGCGGTGAGCGCGCACGCCACCCACGCTGATAGCGGAGAACGCGGGGGGGACCTGGGCGATCTTGCCTGTGAAGCGGTCGGCGATCTCCCGCTGGATCGAGGCCTGTTCAGGAGGGTTCCAACCCATGGGAATATCGAAGAATTCGATGGTGCCCTCGCTGTCGTAGGTGCTGCTCACTTTCCCGAGGAAAACCCCGGCCTCATATTCCTTCGTGAGTTTGGTGAAGAGCTGGACGACTTTGAGCGCCTTTTTGCCGACGGCCATCACGAGCAGCCCCGTCGCCGCAGGATCAAGGGTGCCGAGGTGCCCCACCGAGCGCTCGTGCAACACCCTGCGCACGATGCTCACGGCATCGTGGGACGTGATGCCGGCGGGCTTGTCGACCAAAAGAAAACCGTGACGCATGACATGGAGTATACTCGCTTCCATGAATCTTACGTTGAGTTGGGACCTGTTCATCATCGTGTTCTTCGCGCTGGTAGTCACCTACAGCCTGATCATCGGAAAGAAGGAATCGACGAAGATCATCCTGGCCAGCTACATCGCGATCGTCGCCGTGCAGGGGGTCGGCAATTTCGCCGAACGCATGCTGGGGTTCGACAACATGCAGTCGCTCTTCAGTAGCGTCGGCATTCCGCTGGACGCGACCGCCACCTCCATCATGAAGCTGGTGCTCTTTATTACGATCGTCGTGTTCCTCGCCGTTCGCGCGGGGTTGCACGTGCAATACGGGCATGACAACAGCGTCGTCACGAACGTCGCGATGACGGTCCTCTCTGGGTTTGCGACCGCGGGGCTGCTGCTAGCAACACTGCTGACGTTCATTGCCGGCGCACCGTTACTCGATATGCAGATCACTACCACGCCGGGGCTCGATGCCATCCTCAAAGACAGCACACTCATGACGCTCATGATCCAGAACCTCGACCTATGGTTCACACTTCCGGCAGGCGTGTTGATTGCGACAGGTTTTTTCAGTGATCAATAAGATACAAAGCAAAGTTCAGTCAAGTTCATCCGATGCTCTGTTGGCTCCCACGCTTGCGGATGCGGCGCCTCTAGAGTAAAAATTGTCCAATTCCCCTTTCTTCCTATGTCCCTCTTCCAGAGATTTTCCTGCCGCACGTGGTTGCTCCTGACGGGCGTCTTGGCACCCCTCTCCCCTGTGCTCGCACAAGGCTATGGCGGTCCGATCCCCGCGATCCCCGGCACCCCCTCGGCCGTTGATAAGCAGGGCGTGCGCAACATCATCCTGAACGCGCTCACCTTTGTCCTCGACTTCCTAGCGCTGGCCGCAGTGGTCTTCATCGTCATCGCCGGCATCCGGCTCATTGTTTCCCAGGGCTCAGACACGCAGAAGGATGCGGCAAAGAAAACGATCCTCTTTGTGATCATCGGCCTTCTCGTGATCCTCTTCTCGCGGGTCATCGTCGGCTTCTTTACAGACACAATCCCGCGCGAGATTTAAGCGGACTCCTCGTCATCGGAAAACCTCGCCTCGCGGCGGGGTTTTTTTCAAAACACCCTCGCCGAAAACCCCCTATCCCCAACCCCTTTCCCCCGTGCGCGGGAGAAAGGGGCTTTTAAATTTTCTTTCCCCCTCTCCCCCGCAGGGGGGAGGGGGTAAGGGGGAGGGGGTTTTCGGGGGAGAGGGTTTTCGGGAGAGGGGGCTTTATACAACCTCCGGCAACTGCGGGATCATCGGTGCTCCGACCTCCGCTTCCGTCGCCGGGAGGACGCCCTCACGCAAGACGATCCCCTGGAGTGTCACTTCGATGATCTGGGACGCCGGGACGGCGGGTCGCCATCGGAAGAATCGTCGGGGGAAGAGCCACTCCAGGCGGAAGTCCCGAGTCGAAAATTGCACGTCTCCGCACCGCCCCAACGTGCGTCCGCCCTCGGTGAGCATCCGCTGACCGAGCACCGGCCGGTTTCCCTCCAGAATGGGCTGCAGTCGAATGAGGTCCCCCACCGGCATCAGGACTTCGCGACGACGAACGCTCACCCGGAGGCCCCAGTGCAGGATATCGGCCGTACTAAGGAAGAGGTCTTCGCCGGAGAACATCGATGGGGCATAGACAAAGAAGCCCTCGACCGTCCCGGTGTCCGGATGGATGAGTATGCCGCTGATCGAACCGACCTGTTCACCGGTCTCTTCCTCCTGGATAGGCAGGCCGATCGACCTCGTATAACGTGCGCGCATCTGGTAGAATAGTAGCAATATATGCATCTCTTCGCAGGATCCTCGCACCCGGCCCTGGCAGCAGCCCTGAGCAAGGAATTGGGCTTGCCGCTGGGCAAGCTGATCACGAAGACGTTCTCCTGCGGGGAGCGGTACGTGCGCTTTGAGGAATCCGTCCGGGGCAAGGAGGTCTACATTTTGCAGACGACCGGCGCACACCCGAACGAAGACCTGATGGAGCTCTTTCTCCTCTGCCAGGCAGCCAAGCTGAGCTTCGCGACGAACGTCCACGTGATCCTCCCGCACATGCCGTACGCCCGGCAGGACCGTGTGGCCGAACCGCGCGAGCCGATCTCCGCCAAGCTCATCGCTACGCTGCTGGAGGAAGCGGGAGCCGACCACGTGATCGTCCTGGAACTCCACAGCGACCAGATCCAGGGCTTCTTCTCCGTCCCCGCTGACGGCCTCTCCTCGCGCATCATCTTCGCCGACTACTTCCGGAAGAAGGCCCTCCCCAACCCCGTCGTCGTCGCGCCCGATGTGGGCGGTGCAAAACGTGCAAAGAAGTTCGCCGATACGTTCGGTGCACCACTCGCCATCCTCCACAAGCATCGCCCCGAACACGGTAAGGCGGAAGTGCTCGAGGTCGTGGGCGAGGTGAAGGGCCGCACGTGCATCCTCTATGACGACATCATTGACACAGCGGGCACGCTCGTCGCCGCACGGGACACGCTGCTCTCCCGCGGCGCCAACAAGGAGATGTTTGCGGCGGCCACACACGCGGTGTTCTCGGGCCCTGCGAAGGAACGCCTTGCGGGCGCGGGGTTCACCGAGGTCGTCGTGACCGATAGTATTCCGCTGCAGGATGCGGAAATCCCAGGTCTCGTGGTCCTGCCCATCGCTCCCCTCCTCGCGCAGGTCCTGCAACACATCGAGACGGGCAAGAGCGTGACGGAGTTATATAAGCAGTAATCCCCAAGCACGGGCACCCGTGCCCGCGGCGGCAGGCAGGTATGCCTGCCCCCAAGTTTCAAGGAAAGCAAACTTTGGTTCCAAGCCTTTTTGCAAAACTGACAATTCCTCTTCTTCCCCTGACTTTGTACGATTTCCTTTGTTCCTACTTCCTTGCCCGTCTTTCCTTATGAAGAAATTTTTACAGTTGATGGCAGCCGGCTCACTTACTGTGGCCTTCGCTACCTCCGCCCTCGCCCAGACGGCATCGTCGTCGTCCTCGGCCATGTCATCGTCCATGTCCTCCACATCGTCCCAGTGGGAGTTTACCGGCGCGCGCATTGGCGGCACGAAGTGTGAAGAACTCACCGGTCCCGCAAAGCGGCGTTGCTCGTCCGGTGCGCTGAAGGATGCCGCACAACGGATCAAGGCAATCCTGAACAACGCACCGATCCCCGTTCGCCACGACACGCTGGCGCGCTACAAGGTAATGGAAACGAAGATGATCAAGATGGACGCCCGCATGAAGAATGTGACGGAGAAGTTCCGGCAGCGGACCATCAAGGAAATGGAGCGCGTCCGTCAGCAGAAGTTCCGCATGATGCACAGCAGCAGCTCCGCATCGTCCATGTAATCGCACTGAGTATTGATGGAATTAAAAGAAGCGAAGTGCCCAGCACTACGCTTCTTTGTGAATGGCTTGCGGTTCCTTGACCATCCAATGGTTCCTCCGTACCCTTTCTCGGTCTCGGGCGATTAGCTCCAGCCTTCGCTCCTCTGCGGAGGAGCTACGGCCGGCAAGCAGGGGTTATACTCGTTTCACATCATGGGCGATTAGCTCAGGGGTTAGAGCGCGACACTGATAATGTCGAGGTCGATGGTTCAAATCCATCATCGCCCACCACACACCAATCATATCGCCGATTAGCTCAGGGACCGAGTCGAAGGATCCATCATCGCCCACCACTTGCCCACTTCCCGAATGCCTCCAGCGTGAGGGCATAGGGCAACGACTGCCCGTCCTGCGTGATGTTGTTCAGCTGCTTCGAGGCGGGATTGATCGTGAAGTCGTAGCGGTGTTCGCCGAGTGTGGAGGCGAAGAGGATTCCTTTGACGGTGACGGTGTCGGCAGCCTCCGCGTGCAATGCCGTCTCGACCGTGTAGAGCGCACCCACGCTGAGGAGTAGCTGCTTGGTTGTCTGCTCAAGAGCCTTTGCATCGAACGGCTGTGCCACCTTCGGGATGATCTCAACGTCAGGGCTAGGCTGTGCCTGGGGCAGCGGAGCCGCGTCCACGTACGGTGCTATGTCGTCGACGGTCTTCCACCGTGCGTAAAGGGCCTGACCGGCGGGAGTGAGATCGTGCTCGTGGGGCTCAATCAAGGACTGCAGTGCCGTGGCATACCGCTGGAGGCGTTCGGGATAGTCACTGGCTTCGGCAAAGGTGCGGTACGGGTCCAGCGCCTTCAGAAGTAGCTCCAGGAAGACCTCGGGGTGATCGCTCAACGTGAGATACTTTTGGATTTCCTCCTGCCAGCGGCTGACCGCGCGCGGAGGTACGGCATCGCCAATATCCGACGGAGGGAACTGGAGCCACCGCTGGATGTGGACTGACTGTGGCATGGCCGGAGAGCCGCCCGCCTCCCATGCCGCAGAACGGTAGAGAGGATGGATCGCGAGGAGAAACCAAAAATCAGGATCGGTGACGGAGGGGATGATTTCCTGTGCCGCACTGGGAATCCCGGCAGCGACACTCAGCAATGCGGGGAGTGTGCCTGTGGGCAGCGTGGGAGCGGAGAGCAACGCGCGCATGTCCTCCGAACGCAACAGAGCGTGGGCGGACTCTGCGTCACCAGCGGACAGCGCCCGGTACAGGGAGGAGAGGCGCGCAGTCCCGGCGTTCTCTTCGCTGCGCTCTTGTGCAGCAGGGAGAGCGAACGGGAGGAACAACGGGGACAGGACGGTCTCGGAATGGAATGCGGGGAGGGCATTGATCGGGATTGTCTGCAGTTCCCGCAACTCATCACGCAAGAGGTCTCCGGGAATGGCCTCGAGGCGTCCCTGCTCAGCAACGATGTCGGCGAGTGCGGCGAGCGACGGCAGTTCCTGGGCAAATGTCCCCTGCATGCCCGCGGGGATGGCCAGACGGAACGAGCCATGGGTAAGGACGACAGGGCTGGTGAGTGCGTGGACGGAAAATTTGTCACCGGTGCGCGCCACCAGGAAGCCACCATGGAATGCGGAGAGAACAACATTGCCTACATGCACACGCATCAACCCATCCGAGGAGAACATCGCCGTCCCTTCTTCTAGACGGAGTTCATCGCTATCACGAAGGATGGCGTCTTCACGGAGAATGCCGGCAATGCCGGCATCGAAAGTGAACGCCGTATCACCGCCGACAGCACGGATATCTTCGGTCGGCGCGGCATCCCGAAGGACGTTCGCCTGAGCACTTCCAAAGGACACGAACGCCGTCACAGCAACCAAAAGTGCAAACAGTGGAGCCGCCAAGAAGTGACGGTGTGACCTGCCTGACGTGAGATTCTGGATATGCATTTTTCCTTATAGGATAGCAGAAAACGAGGGTTTTTGCAATTGCCATCCCTCGGTACGCTCGCGGGCTCCGCCGCGTGCTACTCGGGATGACATTCCGATGTCTATGGTTCGCTCCGCTCACCATGACATATACTTAGCATATGCGAATTATTGGTATCGATCCGGGTCTCGCAAGAATTGGTATCGGAATCGTCGAGGCCGAAAACGTCCACCGGATCCACCCGGTCGAGTGGCTGACGATCGAGACAAAAGCGGGCATCGCGACGCCAGAGCGGCTCCGGGAAATCCACGATGACCTTGCGGCACTGGTGAAAGACATCAAGCCCGACCTCGCCGTGGTCGAGCGGCTCTTCTTCGAGACGAACGTGAAGACGGCGATGGACGTGGCGCAGGCGCGTGGCGTGATCCTGCTGACCCTGGGCGAGCACGGCATCCGCACTGTGGAACCGACGCCGTTGCAGCTCAAATCGTGCATCACGGGCGATGGCAAGGCCGACAAGCGTCAAATGCAGGACATGCTAATGCGGATCCTGAGCCTCACGAATATGCCGACTCCTGATGATGCGGCGGATGCGTTGGCGCTCGCAGTCTACGGTGCCCTTGCGCAAGTGCCCGCACACATTTCTTAGCCGCAGGTCTTCGACCTGCGGTCCGCGCGTCGAAGACGCGCGGCTAAGATTCTAGGACATCCCGCTGGCCTCTCGGCCTCGCGATGAAGGGCTTCAGCGTCGCCGTCTCTCCTTTACGCACCGCAGCATCGACTTTATCGAGGTAGTGTTTGATGTCTTCGGCGTACCGCAGCGAGGGGAACTTCCCTTCGGAGCGCGCGTCAGCTGTGCCATAGCGGATGCGGATGGGGCGGGCGAGAAAGAAGATATCGAGGAAATGCCGGTGGTCCACTTCGCACTCCTGGTACTGCGGCCATTTGACCGTCGCCAGGGGCGCATGGAAGAACGCGACGGGGTTTGCGAGGAGGATGCGCTCAGTGGTGACGCGGAACGTCGCCTCGCGCCAGATATGCACGTGCTGGAAGACCGCCACACCTAGGCAGATGACGAAGACGCCGCTGACCATCCACCATTCGATAGTCGTACCCAATCCGAAGTAGAGCCCTGCGGCCAGCAAGATGCTCAGGATAGCCCCGGCGACGACCGTCTCGAACAGTGCCCACAGGAGCACGAGGATGAGGACCGCAGGCGATGACCTGCGGCTGCAGAGTAAAGTTTCGCCTTCATGTAAGTACCGGTCCTGCATGGAGGGGAGTATAGCGCACGGCACCCGCAAAAGGTTTCTCGGCCAGCGGCAGATCCGTCGTGGTCAGGATCACCTGATGCCCGGAGAAGGCCAGCATTAACTTTTCGCGATGGGACTCATCCAGCTCCGAGAAGATGTCGTCGAGCAGGATCACGGGCTTCTCGCCCCGACGGAGTTCCAGATACGAGCCCTGGAGGAGAAGGAGCGCGAGGATGGCCACACGCTGCTGTCCGCGGGAGGCGAAGGTGATGATGGGGCGCGATTCGACCTCGACCATCCAATCATCGCGGTGGGGGCCAACGGTGGTCGACCGGAGGATCACGTCGCGCTGCACGGTGTCCTTGAGACCAGTGATGATCTCCTGTCGGAGTGCCTCCCGTTCATTCGCCGTTCCCGTCCGCTGGTACGTCACCTTCACGTCCTGCCATGTCCCCTCCCCCAACGCCTGCATCTCCTCGCGCAATGCGAGGTTGAACGTCCCGATGAGTTCCAGCCGCAGCAGCGTCAGCGCACTGCCGAACGCGGCGATCTCGTGGTCCCACGGCATCAGGAACGACGCGTCGGCCTGACCTTCGGAGATACTCTTGAGCAGCGCGTTCCGCTGCTTGAGGACCTTCTGGTAGCCCATCAGCGCTTCGAAGTATCCCGGAGAGACCTGGCAGAGGATCTGGTCGAGGAAACGCCGACGGTCCGACGGTGGCCCAGAGAAGAGTGCCAGCCCCTGCGGCAGGAACGTGACGATCGGCAGCCGCCCCACCATCTGCACCAGCGGAATCTTCACGCCGTTGAGGAAGCACACCTTCTGCTTGCGCGGCAGAATCTGGCTGACGATCTCCAGCTCTTCGATATCCCCCGCATCCGTCTGAGCCCGAGCCCGAACCCGATAGTGCTCGGTTCCCCACTGGCGCAGGTCATCTTCCTCCAAACCCAGGAACGATTTGGTCAGCGAGAGAAGCGAAATCGCTTCCAGGATGTTCGTCTTGCCACTCCCGTTGGGCCCGACGAAGAGGTGCAGGTCATCCTCGGGAAAGTCGAGGGTGATGGCCGCGTAATTACGGTATTGCTCGAGGGAAAGGGAGAGGAGGCGCACAGGCGAAATTCTAAACTCTAAATCCTAAATCCTAAACAAGAACCATTGTTTCATTGGATATTGGAATTTGTTTAGGATTTAGTGCTTAGCATTTAGTGCTTTAAGCGCCTCTTCATAGAGGCCTTTCACCAAATTCAAATATTCATCTCTTTTGAGGTATTGCCCCAATTGAGCGACATCGATCCACACGTACGAATCGACCTCTTTTTCATCCACCGTGACCGCGGCATCCATCGGCGCAAGCGCGAAGACGAACGAGATATGCTGGCCTTTCACGTTGTCCGGCCGGAAGCGCCGGTAGGAATCCGGAAAATCGTATTGGTAAAATCGCGGGCTAACACCGAGGACGTTGCAATCCTTCAATGATGCCTCTTCGTTGAGTTCCCGCAACGCGGCCTGCGTCACATTCTCCTCCCCTTCCACTCCCCCCTGCGGCAGCTGCCACGCGTCCTTCTTGCGGGGCTTATGGAGGAGCAGGATATGGTAAGAATCCTCAACAGGTTTAATGACGAGGATGGAGGCGGCACGGCGGTAGACGTCGGTCATGGGACGAGAATAGGGATAGGGCTAGGGAGAGGGCTAGGACTACAGATTGCGCTCATCAAAAAAACATTCCTAGCCTCAGCTCTTTCCCTACCCCTAGTTCGAATGTCTCTCCTCCTTCTGCTTGGTCGGCTTGATAGCGCGGCAGGTTTTGCAGAATTTCTCGACCTTAAAGTCCTTCCACGTCTTGCCCTCCTTCTGCTTGTGCAGACGGACGGTGCCCACACGCATATTGCAGGTAGTGCAGAACATGCCGAAGACTGTGCGCTTTCCGCGAGGCATAGCGGAGAGAGTTTAGGGATGGAGGGCAAGGAGCGCAAGGCCGCCCAGGACCACCAGAAAGGCGGCGATTTTCACTCCTACAGCCTCAACGGTCAGCAATTCTCGAGACGCAGAGCGGGGCAAGAGCATCCAGAGGACCCAGGCGAGGAAGAGAGTCACGAACGGCTGCACGTTGCTCACGATGGACACGAGGGAGATTGGACCGCTCTGATACGCCATGGCCGTCAGGTACGTCCCTCCAAAAAAGAACGCGACGACCGCGGCGTTCAGCAGCGGGAAGCTGGCATTGTGCCGAAATGCCGCGAATGCCTGCGACCGGAGTGTCGTGGAGAACAGCGGAAGAATTGCGGAAAACACTTCTCTGCCGAATAGCAGCCAGATGAACGACGTGAGCACTCCTACCCCGGACGCGATCGCGTATTTCTGCGTCAGGTAAAACGGGGCGTACAGCACGGCGAGGAGCACGAGCATCAGGAAGTTCTTCCAGCTCCCCACATGCTTTCCCCAGAGCGACAGCATCAGGATCCCCGCGACCACAAGGACTACCCCGCTCCCCTGCCACAGCGTCCATCGTTCGCCGAAGAAGACCATGCCGCCAACGCTCAGGAAGATCGAGAGCATCGCCCAGGTGATGTTCGTCACCGACACATCCACCCGGTCGATCACATGGAAGAACAGCCTATCCCCCAGATATCCGGTGAACCCCGCAGCCATGAGGGCAGGCCACCAGGACGTCTGGATGGGAAACAGCAGTGCAAGCACCACCAGTGCTGCAGACGTGTAGAAACTCTGGTGCCACTGGAGGACCGACGGCTTTTTCTCGTAGTGCTGGACCAGCACCGAATCGAGCACATTCACGGTGGCCCAGCAGAAGACCGACACGAGTTGGAGCGGGAGCCACATGGGCTGCATCGTAGCGCAGCCGTGGCAAACTGCATTATTTCTTCTTCGGATTAGGCAGCAAATCCCACATCATCTTCCACCAGGTGCGATAGCTCTCCGCGAGGCGGGGGCTGACCATCACGAAAACTGTAAGGTCATCCTCCACTTTTCCAAAGCCCAGCCCCGTGAACGTGACGACGTGGTCGCCGAAGACTTCAATAGCCGATTCGCTCGTGTATTTCTTTGGTGCAAATTTGTACGGCTTGCCCACCAATTTGGGCACGTGCGGGACTTTGGTCTGCACGTCCCAATCAAATATGTGATGGAACTTCATCTTCTTCTTTTTCGCTTCGGCGAGAAACCATGTGATGAACGTATCGAGACGCGGATCGAACCATCCGCCTTTCGACCCGAATTCGTACATATCCTCGCCGACTTTGAGCGCCTCGCGAAGAAAATTCTTCATCCCCTCCAGGCCCTTATAGATATACGCCCGCTGCGGGGCCCGGTGGGACTGATAGATGGAGAGGAGATGCGGCATCGCGGACGTGAGCTTCAGCTCCTTCTCTTTTACAAACTCCATCAGTTTTCCCGGTGCCACAGCTTCATAGACGGTCTCCCCCTGCTGGAAGACTTCATACACCAAGCCCTTCTCAATCAACCGATGGAGGGCATCGTACGCGTTTCGCCGATGAACTTTGGAGCGCAGCGAGATCGTCGAAACCCCCGATCCGCCGTACGTGATTAGCGCCTCGTAGATCCGCGCTTCATTCACGCTCATGCCGAGTTCTTGGAAGACGTCCATTGCCATTACTCCAGTATAGCACGTTGTGGTGGTGACCACCACCACGAGGGCACCTTCACAAATCCGTTGAGGTAATTTAGAATTTGACTGTATTAATTTTTATTTTCTAATATGAATTCTGTCGTCACCCTCTCTACCGGCGCGACATACCTTCTTCTCTTGGGATTCGGTTTGGTGATGCTCGCCGCGACGTATTTGTTCGCATGGTGGCAGAACAGGACGTCCGTCGAAAACTTCCTGATTGGTGAGCGAAAAGTCGGATGGTTCTTTGGGGGTTCCAGTATCGCCGCGTCATGGATCTGGGCACCCGCCGTGTTCGTCTCCACGTTATTCGCATATCAGCACGGACTTGCGGGGCTGTTCTGGTTCACGGTTCCCAACATGGCCGCACTTGCCATCTTTGCGGTACTCGCACCGCGCATCAGGGAAC
Source organism: Candidatus Peribacteria bacterium (assembly GCA_009691305.1). Classification (GTDB taxonomy): domain Bacteria; phylum Patescibacteriota; class Gracilibacteria; order Peribacterales; family Peribacteraceae; genus JABFSS01. Next base: position 17,077 of record SICS01000031.1, read on the forward strand.
GGATGCCCTATGGATACACGCTCCCGCAGTGGATCGGCTTTAAGCTGGAGAGCAAGAGAGTGCATACCCTTTATCTGTTTCCGTTCTTCTTCTACCAGTTGATGTCGATCACGGTGCAGCTGTACGCGGGTGGCAATGTATTGGCTCTCCTCCTCGGCATCCCGGTGTACCAAGCAACTGCCGTCGTGACCATTGCGATTCTCGGAGCAATCCCTCTCATCTATACGCTCATATCCGGATTCGAGTCATCGATCATCACGGACTTCCTGCAATTGGCGCTCATCATTGTGGCCCTCCTCATCCTCATTCCTTGGGCAGTCGCGACTGCCGGAATCGATAGCGTCCGCGCCGGGCTCGCAGGCATATCGGGCAGCACGAACGTACTCGACCCATCGATTGCCTTCTCTCTCGGCATCGTGACCTCCATAGGACTCATCGCCGGATCCGTCTCCGACCAGCAGAACTGGCAGCGTGGATTCGCCATCAAGAAAGGCGACCTACGGAAAGCGTTCATCTTCGGCGCGCTGGCATTCGGCCTAGTGCCGATCCTCCTCGGCATTCTTGGCTTCATCGGAGCCGATCCAAAGTTTGCCGCAACGATTCCGGCAGGCGTCGATACCTCTCTGATCGGGGTGGTTGTCGTGAGCCGTCTGCTGCCGCTCTGGACCGTGTTCTTCTTCGTTATCATGCTCCTGTGCGCGCTCAGTTCCACATTGGATTCGGGAATGAACGCGGCGGCGAGTTTGTATGCGACAGACATTATGAAGTACACGAAAGAAGAGCATGATTTGATGCTCAGGCATGAGAAGGGAGAGCAACTCTCGGACAGGGAAAAGTTAGCCAAGCACCTTTTGGATATGCGGCGATTAAGGGGGTCGCGTGCAACGATGATCTGGCTGACTATTTTCGGCTTTCTCGTCGCCCTCGCGGTGATTTACATCCCCCATTTCGGGCTGCAGCAGCTCTGGTGGATATTCAATACCGTCGCCGCGTGCGTGATGGTTCCCACGATCCTCAGTCTCTATTGGGAGCGATTGAGTGAGCAGGGCGTGTTCTGGGGAGTCATCGTCGCATTCTTTATCGGTCTGCCGATGTTCATCTACAGCAACATCGTCGATAAGCCGCTCTGGATCGTCCTGAGTGCCTTGTTCGTCGTCTTGGTGACGCTCGCGTTTTGTCTCGCGTTGCCGAAACCTCGTACACAGACGGCTCGGGAATAGAGGTTTAGCTGAAAGATCGGATTAGGAAGCAAATCCGCTAGCACCCCCCATCCATATACCCTCCTTCGGCCCCCGCAGTGCTCAGGAAATTAAATGCGCTGTTCGCCGCGATGGACCCCTCGCCCGCAGCGGTTACGAACTGCGCGAAGTAGTGCGAACCGTTCGTCACGTCGCCCGCACCGAAGAA
>SICS01000032.1 GCA_009691305.1 Candidatus Peribacteria bacterium
CAACGAAAATCCCCAGGGAAATGGCCAGCCGAAAGGGACGAGTGACAGAAGGCATGGCTCAGGGTTTCACATTGTAACAGTAGTAATCACAGTTTCGTTGCACTGCGTTAAATGCTTTGCCGCCGCCGCGGAAGCAGAGGCCGGGATCGCTGACGGACTCACACGCGGAACCGATCTTGGTGCAGCAGTAGCCAGTGTGAGACTTCGCTTTGGTGGCCTTGGTTGGGTCATCGAGACTGACGGGGCTCAGGGCACCCGGGTTCAGCCAGAGCCAGAGGAACCACCCGCACACTGCTCCCACGATCAGAAGAACGATGGTCCCGATGATGAGGTTCTTTTGTCGCATAGTGGGGAGGAGAATGGAAGCGTTCCGGGAAAAGGATTAGAGATGCCAATCAGGCGGAACACCACCGCAGAGGCCGCCGGAACAAGTTTGATTGCAAGAATTTTGGCCGGAAGCGCCGTTGGTAAAGACCATGCCGCCTTTCGCAATACACTGGTCGATATCATAATCGGACTCACAGCCAGACTTCGCCGAGACGTAACACGTCACCCACTTCTTCGTGACGAGTTCACACGTCGCGGGACAGCTGAAGCCGTCTATGTCTTCATAATCTTCCTGATAGTAGGCGGTATACGCGTAGACAGTGCCGTCATTGAGAGGATGGATTGCTGGGGTGTAGACCTTACAGTCTTCACGGTCTTCGGGGTTCGCGAGGGAGATGGTGTCCGGCTTGTTGAACGAAATGTCCTCAAACGCAAGCGAGCAGTACCAGTCCGGCTGGTTGGGGTCGTAGTCCGTCCTCTCCCTGTTCCTGTCCTCCGAGTCGCTCGGGTCCTGGCGTTGATTGGCCTCTTCGCACTCGTCCTCATACTGCGCAACGCTCTCGTCTTCCTCAGAATCGGGATCCTGGTCCGGCTCCTCGTGCCACCGGATGGTGAAGTATGAATCATGGTCGGCTGATGTGACGTTGGCGAACTTCTCTTCGTCACCGACTCCCCACGGGCTTTGATCGGCAGCAGTCGGCCGATAGATGCCCTCCGACTTTCCCACGAAGTTGAATGCATAGTACGGATCCTGCCCAGGGGGCGCATCGTCGGGAGGCAATGTCTGATGGCAGTCGGCGATCCAGAGCGGGCACAGATCGTTCTGATCGTTGGAACGGCAGGCGAAGTCCTCCACCTCCGCGTCGTACTTCCAGTTGCAAAACGGGACGGGATTCTCCGGATCACTCTCATCCGACGGCATCGCGTCACAATCCTCCTCCGTCAGTGCATTTTCGCAACTGGTGCACTTGTCGCAAACCTCGGGTTTCTCGTAGATCTCATGCGTCACCGGCGTGAGCGTGCCAATGGTGACCGTGGCGGTCACGGGGATCCTGGGGCACGCCTTCTCTGTGTTGGGATAGGCGGTGAACCAGAGTGAATCGAGGTCATCGGGCAAAGTCCCCGCAGGGACCGTGCACGAGACCGACTCCGCGTCCTCATCGTAGGAGCATATATCCGAGAGGAAATACGGGACTTCGACCCATTCGCTCCCCGTCTCCAGACAGGAGGGATTCTCCCTGCGCGGGTTGAGGTTGAACTCCACGTCCATGTCGTTCTGCGTGGTGTTCTTCGGCAGCATGAGCGTGTAGGTATTGCGGAGGATGGGCTCGCCCGGCTCCTCGTAGCCTTCGGAGTCGCCCTGCAGGTCGCACTCGGCATCGAGAGAGAATTCGCCGCATCCTTCCACCGTCACGATGTCTTGGTAGTCGATATTATCGTCTTCGCCATCATCGTGGCCTGTGGTGGTCGTCACCTGCAGGAGCCCTTCGGCATACTGCCCGGCCGGCATCGAGATTTTGGCGAAAAAACCGCCTCCATCGCCCGTTTCTTCACTTTCGGTATCGCCCGTTTCTTCACTTTCGGTATCGCCCGTTTCTTCACTTTCGGTATCGCCACCCGGGATGGAGATGACGTCATCGGAGGTAAACTCGAGGGACGTTTCATCCTCATCGAGATAGTTCACGTAGATGTTTTCGTCGGTCTCCTTGCCGTCCGCATCGTAGACAAAATTATTATCGACCGTGAGCGAGCCTTCGCCGAACAGGCTGACGGTCACTTTTTCGATCGAGGTCTCACGCGCGTAGCCGTCATTGGGGAACGAAAGTGGATCTTGCGAAACATCGATGGTGCACGATACCGTCGCGCCGCCGTCTTCATCTTTCGCACACGCACACCCGACGGAGGTGCGGACGGGGACGGGTGGTTGGCAGGACGCCGAACACTGGTCGGAGGTGTCGAAAGCCTCGACGTCCCCCCATTCGATGGACGGATCATCGGGATACTTGGTGGAACAGGTGTAGTTGGTAGGGTCGCAGAATGTTTTCCTGGCCAGTGTACCGCACTGCACGCTGCAGGCCTTCCATGAGTTATCGGGCACGCTCATATCCGGGTTGCCCTGCACATAGTGGATACCGTCATCGATTACATCGTCGAAGTCATAGTCCATGAACTTACACTCATCCACCGCATCCTGATCCGTCTTGTCGAGGCCGACATTCCACGTGCATCCGTGCAGTTCCTCGAACAATTCCAGCACACAGCAGTTGCCCTTCCGGTACTCCGTGCCACCGTCCTGCACAGCATCCGCGACGCCATTGTTGTCCACGTCCGGATTGTTGAAGTCGACATCGACCGGAATGATTAAATACTGCCGCGGAGAAGTTTCCCCGGCCGTCGGGGGGGGGTCCGGCAGCGGCTGTATATAGAAATCGTCCTGAGCAAACGCGCCTGGCACCGCCCCCGACACCAATAGGAGCGCAGACAGCAGCAGGAGCATTCGCCTGCTTCGCCAAGGCTTCGCATGGCTGAGCCTGTGGGAAGGGGGAACGTGAAAGGGCATGGAACAGGAGATTACTGCTTGGGGACGCCTTTGGCTGCCTTGGACTTCTTCACTTTCGAGTGGCCACAAATGGCGTTGCAGGAGTTCTGATCCCAGTTGAAAACGCTGCCGCCGAACGCCAAACAATCATCCTGCCCCTCCGAAACGGAACACGTGCTTTTGGCTGCCGTACAACACCAACCCGGCGCCGTGAGTTGCTGTGCGGACGCGTACCGCGCATGCGCAACATACCCCCCGCCCAGCGCCCCCAAAAACAGGACAAGAGCGACGACGAGGAAGATGATCGGACCGCGCGAAATCATGGCTGCGACTGTACCATTACGGTGCACCGCCACACAAGCCTTGGACGAACGCTGCCGAACATCCGATGTTCGCCGCGTACGGGAAGAACATGTTTATTCCGCACTCTTCTATATGCACATCATTGCTGCAGCCCTTCTGCGGACTGCAACATTCGCCCAGGACCTTGATACGATCACAGGTTTCCACGCAATCGAGAGGTTCTTCTATCTGATACGGGTTCACACCGGGCGCGGGGATATACGGCGGCTGCACCATAACGGTGCCGAAGTGGAGGTTATGGATGCTGGGAACATAGAGCGGGCACTGCTCGATAAAGATCAGTTTGTGGTCACACCAGAGGTCAGGAAAATCCGCTGTAGAATTGGATGAACTCGAAGACTGAACGGAGTGTTGTGATGAGGATGAAGAGCCCGAGTGGTGGCTGGAGGACGATGAGGATGATGAGCCCGAGTGGTGGCTGGAGGACGATGAGGTGGACGTGGAAGTCGACGACGAACTGTTCCAGCAGGATTCGCAATCCAATTGGCAATTCTTACAGCTTTCGCCTGTCCAGAAGGAACAGATACCATCCCCACACGTCTTGGGCTCGTCGGGAGGGTCAATCGGTTTGGGAACCGTATAGTGGACAGAGATGACGTCGACGCAGGGACCTCCGGGCACGGTGACGACGGAGGGGAGGAATCCGCTCTTCCACTCAAAGAGCCCAGAGACGGGCTGGAAAATTTCACTGAGCGTGTGGACGTCTGGGACGAGGTCATAGAAGTACGCGCTGCCGATGGCGTTCGTCTTCGTGGTCTGCAAACCATCCAGCTGAAATGTCCAGGGGATGCTCATCGGAATGCCGAAGACGTCGCTGTGGTCGATGATATGGATGCACCCCAGGCCCGAACCGGGCTTCGTGAGGGTGACGACATCTGTGGCCGCGCCCGCAACGTCCTTGCGGTAGTACGCGATCGCCGTGTTGCTGATAGTCGCGGCAGAAGTCGGGAGCACCGTCGCCGTCAGCGTCAGCTGCGCGAACGCGCCCACTGGCAACGCGGGAATTTCCCAGTGCACGATGCCGTCCTCTTCCGAGACCGACACTTGCGACTTGAGCGGAAGGAAGCCTTGCCCATACGACGTCCCTCCAGCGGAGGAGTACACGAGGGTGGGGGGGAGCGCATCGTAGACGTCCACTGCGCTGTTCGTCGGCACCGTGGAGGTGTTGCTAACGAGGATGGAGAATGTGACGTCGTTCCCTGCCGCGGGGTTGGCCGGGACATGGGTCTTGACGACGGCGAACGTCGGCTCGCCCGCAACGGGACGGTTGTTGAAATTGACGACCGCGCACGCTGCGCCAGCGACGACATCGACGACTTGGGGTGAGGGGGTGAGCATCTCCCAGCCGTTCGTCTGGACTTCCGAGATCGTGTGCTGCCCGGCCGCGAGGCCTTGGACCATCGCGACGCCCAGTGCGTTGGTGCTCACGGAGATCGCAGACGTACTGCCGTTGTCGCCTCCCGAGACCATGAACGGGAACTGCAGCTGCGGTGTGTGTACCCCACCACCGATCGGGGCATCCAGACCCGGTTGGACCGCCTTCCTGATCTCGATGCAGCCGACTGCGGGAGGTACGCCCCCCACCGTCACGGTGACAGGCATGAAAACGAAGATGGGCACGGGATTCTCGGTGTAGACAGACGCGAGCGACTGGATCTGCATGTCCGGCGGCGCCTCCCACGACACTCTGGCTGTGACGGTGAATTCCGCCACGCTCCCCTCGGCCAGTAGCGGGATGTTCCAGGAAATGTCTTTCTCCGATTGCACTGAACCCTCCGACGCCTCCTCCAGCGTAAGGCTCGGCGGCAGCATCTCCGCAACGTCCACATCCACGGCCGCGACATCGGAGATATTCGTCACGACGATGGTGTACGTGAGGATGTCCCCCGGCTCGGCCGTCGGCGAAGAGACGACATGCTCCAGCAGGAGCTCCGCCGGAGCCAGGCTGTTCACCACGATCACCGTGGCGCATGTGGAACCGACCTGCACCTCAACGTGCCCGCCGGACGGCGACATGTACTCTTCAACCCACCCCGGAGGCAAACTCTCTTCGGACTGAGACACGGTGTACGCACCGGGTGGTAGTTTCTCGAAGAGCGTCACGCTGCCGGCGAAGACCGTCGGCGACTGCGTCGGGGGAGGGCTGATGGCAAATGTGAAAATCGGCAACGGGCCGTTGATGGAGCCTCCGGTGGGAGTCTGCCCGATGGCGGTCACCGCGATGCAGCCGAGGTTTTCCACCGTGATATCGACGGGTGCGGACGCGGCGGTGAGGTTCTTGGACGTCGCGACGGCGATGATCTCGTGTCCACCGTTCGGCACCTCGACCGAATTCCAAAACACCTGGTACGGGTAGCTGTCGTCTTCGCCGACGGAATCGCCGTCCACTAGGAATTCCACCGTTGCGGCCGACGCGCTGTTCACAAACGCCTCCAGGCGGATCGTCCCCGCAATGATCGCATCTGCCGACGGCGCGATGATCGACACCGCAAGGGATGGCACTGACGATGACGAGGAGTACGGCACCTTGCCGGACGAGACTTGCACAAATGAAGATGCAGACTTCTCTACATCATCTATGTTTTCTGGCGCGGTTATCGACTTCATCCAGAACTGGGCGAGGAGCGCGTCCGATGCGCTACGCCGCGCCATGAGCGACCACGCCGTGTTCCCGACCACCACGACCGACGTCATCGCAAAGAGCGTCCATGACAACTTGTCCGCAAAGGAATGACGTGCACGTCGGGGCATCGGCTAGGAGTATACCATCAAGGTGACGCCAAGCGTTACGAGTTGCGACGTCTCCGTCTCATGTACGACCACCCTGCCGCCGCACCGGCGGCGATCGCAACGACCGCGGCCGGACCTGTCTTGCCCGCTGCCGGATGCCCGGTAGCCAGGCCGCTCAGCTGGTTCACTCCACCCACACCGCCACCTGCCCCTGTCGGGATGCCATACGCGTTTCCGCCGTTCGTCGATTCGCTCATGAGGGTCACCGGGAGGAGTTCGGCAGCGACAAGCGTATCGCGCGCGCAGAAGCGGCTACACCCGTCGCCGGAAATGCGGTTGCCGTCGTCACACTCTTCCACGCCATTCAGAGAGCCATTACCGCAGGTATCCACGCAAGAGCCGGAGACGCAGAGGTTGCTCGCGCATTGGTCATTGCGCGAACAGCGCAAACAGATGACATTCTCGCAGAGGGCACTGCCGCACTCCTGGGAGTACGAGCACGCGGCGTTGAGCGCCCGGAGACAGTCGCTGGTGCATTCGGCGCTGGATGCTGCATCACAGATCTCGCCACGATTAAGGGTGCCGTTGCCGCAGAGGTTGGTGCACGCCCCATCGCGGCATTCGTTGCTCTGGCACTGGTTTCCCGTCGTGCACGGCACGCAGGAGTTGCGGATGCAGAGTGTACTGGCGCATTCGGTATCGCGCGTGCAGAACTGGTTCTCATCCAGATAACAGCTTGCCGTGCAGCCTTCTCCGCCATCGCATGCTTCGCCGGCATCCACGCGTCCGTTGCCGCACGTGGCGGTGCAGGAGCCGTTCACGCACGACGACCCTTCGGCGCACTGCAAGTCATCGACACACGTCGTGCTCGGAGTGCACACGGCGCACATCCCGTCGGACGTGTTCATGCATCCTTGCCCCTTCTGGTTACAGATATTCGCGGAGCCTTTCCGGCAAGCATCGCGCGGGCACTGCGCAAACGGATCAATCGGATTCCCGCACTGGATGCAGAGGGAACTATCGGGCTTGGCACTACACGCGCTCCCGAAGACATCACTGCAGTACTTGTCCCCTCCCCCGGCCTTGCATTCCCAATCTGTGCCGCTGCACTGCCCGGGCTGGAGGCACTGGATGCAGATTTCATCATCGTCAGGGATACACGTGGAGCCCTGGCCGAAGGCGATTTTGCAGTATTTGCTGCCCCCGTCGTTACACTCCTTCATGGTGTTTGAGCAGACGAAGGGCGGGCCGGGATCGCAGGTGAAGCATGCATCCTTGCCGGCATCAAAACGACACTCTTTCCCGGAAAGCGCACAGAATGCCGCCCCTGCCACGCACGCGTTGCCGATACAGTGGTCCGATATGATCGATGACGCGGAGCTCCTGGATGAACTGACGGTGCTCGATACCGCGGAGCTCCTGGATGAACTGACGGAGGAACTGGCAGAGGAACGTACGGAAGACGGACTGCTGCTTCTGGCGCTGCTCGACACGGTCTCCTTTTTGCAGTTCGCAGAGCATCCGTCGCCGTTCTTCGTGTTGCCATCGTCACACTCTTCAGGACCGACCTTGAGGTTGTCGCCGCAGATCGGCGTGCAGATATCTGGACGTATAGACGAAGCAGAGGATGATGTAGACAATCTCGTGCTGGAAAGTGGAGGAGAAACGATACTCGACTTCGACGATGAGGAACACGACGCAGGCGTGACTTTGCCAAGATACTCCGAACCCATATCCGTGAACCAGATGGTGTTGCCAGCGAAGACAATGTCCTTTGTGTACACCTCCGACGCGTTGATGGAATACGCCGTCGCCACGCCGTCCAGCGTGACGCGAACAAGATGATTGGTGCTCCTGAGCCCACTATCCAAGAACCACAGATTTCCGTCGGGTCCCGACGTAATGGAAGTGACGCCTGAGATATTCGCATGCAGACTGAATTGAGTCACCGTTCCAGTATGTGACACGCGCGCAACCAGTAATCCAACGGTAATGTCATCCGATATGCCGCCGATCCAGACATTACCATCGGAACCCGTGGTGATACTATGGAGAATTCGGAATCCGGCCGGAAACTCCGTCACAACCCCTGCCGTCGTCATGCGTCCGATCCTTGATTGCCCTGTGGACTCCCCTCCAATAAACCAAATGTTGCCGTCGGCACCCATGGTAAGATCGATTGGACCAAAACTGATAGGAAATACGGTGATCTGCCCAGATGATGTCACCCTGCCGATACCTGCACCCGTGGGAGCATTGCTTTGTGTGAACCACATAGTGCCGTCCAAACCCGGGATGATATGTTGAGCCACACCGGGAACGGTGTACAAAGAGATCGTGCCGTCAGCGGCGATCTTGCCTATCTGTTTTCCAGGTGAAATCGTGAACCACACGGTACCGTCGGTGGCGTAGGCGATATCTTCCCCAAAACCAGTGGTGGGGACAGTGAAAACGGAGGAGATCGAACCATTCATCGTCTTCGCAATCGTGTTTCTTGCCCCCATGGTCACCCACAACGTGCCATCCGGCGCCGATGCGATCTGATTCGGCGTGCCGATGTACTCTCCGCGGTACCGGAAAGGGACTTGCGTGATTTCTGGCGATCCGGAGGCGGCACAGCTGGAGAGGGATGCACTCTTGGATGCAGTATTGGATGAAGTGCTCAATGAAGTTTCCGACGATGTACTACTCGATGCCCCAGAGCACAACACCAGCGTACCAATTGCTCCTTCATAATCCGTTAACCAGATATTCCCATCTGGCCCAGAAGTCATTCCTGCAACCCGTCCAGTACTTTGTATGGAAGAAGTGCCCGTCACTGCTCCGCTTGTATTGAGACGAGCGATGACAAAATTGTAGGGTCCGGACGTACTCTCAAAAAAATAGAGATTGCCGTCGGATCCAGCCGTCATTCCACCGGCTGCTCCATTCGTATTGGAAACAACATCATATTGTGTTGCCACCCCCTCCGTTGTGATAGCTCCGACAAAGTTGGAATTCAAGTAGTGCTCGGTAAACCACAGCCTGCCATCGGCACCTGCGGCGATGCTGGTGACCAGAGCCCCGGGGGTAGGGAGACCGTAACGAGTGAAAGAGCCATCGGCATTCATGCGGCTGATGTTGGTTCCTGCCAACCACAGCAGGCCGTCGGAACCAACGGTCATAGCAACGATGTCATGGCCAGGTCCGTTGTCGTAGCGGGTGATCACTCCCGCCTGCGTGATCCTGAAGAGCCATCCTCCATTGGTATAAAACCAGATATTGTCGTCGGAACCGCGCGTCATCGAGATAATGGCACCATCCACAGAGTTTTGCGGAATATCATACCTAATGACGGCACCATTCGATGCCATCTTGCCGATGTAATGGCTGGGAGGGAGAGGTGAATTGTTCGTACTGGCACCGAACCACACATTGTTATGGGCATCCGAGGCAATCGCCGTGATGGCATTGTTGTACGCAGACGTGGGAACAGGATATTGCGCCACCAACGTGCCGTTCGTCGCCATTTTTCCGATCGCATTGTTCGATAGAATGAACCAGAGATTGCCGTCACTCCCCTGTGTGATCCCCGTCGGACGACTGATGACGCCATTGCCATACATTCTCACCACCCCCGCGCTGCCGGCGTTGCAAGTACCACCATTCTCTACCTGCGCACGGAAGCTCCCAAGCGGAAACAGATTCGAAACCAGGACGACCGCGGCGACAGTGAGCGCAAGCGGTGCGCCGAGGAGGAAGCCGGTGAGGTAGGAGGAATGTTTCATGAAAAAATATTACTGACAGGCACCGTTACTGCAGGCGGTACCGACGGGACAGTGGTACAGATCGGCTACCGCATGAACAATGTTGTGGGCAGGATCGATACCACCCGTGCAAAAGTATTCGTACACGAAATTCGGACCCGAGGGACAGGAGTCAGAAAAAGGAAGCTGGCCAGTCGACGTCCCCGATCCGCGCACGGTCAGATCGAAACCGCCGTCGCTGTCGGAACACAGTCCTGGCGGTGGCGTGAATTCTGCAACCGAATGACAAGCACCGTTGCTGCAGGCACTGCCGAGCGGGCACGGAACTTGCTCCGTAAGATGAACATTACGATGCACTATGCCTCTTGAACAAGATTCTTCCATGATCTCGCTCGTGGTGATGACTCCATTGCGCTGCGCCGTGCAGGAATCCGAGTAGGTTTGACCGCCCGAAAGGGTCACGGTTCCCGCAATCATCGGATTGGGATCCAGTTCCGTATCTGTGCAGGTCACGGCCACCGAGCTGCTTGAGATTGAGGAGGAGGAACTGGAAGAAGATGTTTCAGCTGAAGCTGAAGAGGAGGAACTGGAAGAATCTTGCGCAGACAATGATGAATTCGGGACGCATGCAATGCACTGTCCCGGACACTGCGACGTACCACAGGTGTCGCCCGTCATTTCTGCATGAATCTCCGTCTGCAACTCACAGATTCCCTGCACACCGCCACACGAGCTGCCATTCATTGCTCTATTACATGCCCCGGTCTGACAGGTGACCCATGGTCCAGACGAAGCGGAGGAACTTTGTGGCTGGCACTCCCACCCTCCTTCGATGACGCAGGTCGACGAACACCCGTCGCGGTTCTTCGTATTCCCGTCGTCGCACTTCTCCGACCCCTCGCGCCTGCCGTTGCCGCAGAGAGAGACGGAACTGCTGCTCTTGCTGCTGCTCCTAACTGTCGTCGGCTGACAATTCGAGGCACAGGTGTCCCCTGCCGTGCCGTTCTTGCTCCCATGGTCGCAGATCTCCCCGCTGTCCGCGACGCCGTCGCCGCAGTGGGCCTTCACGCAGGTGGTGCGACACGCGTTAACGCCGGTGTCCGAGTTCCTCGACCCGTTGTCACATTCTTCCTGCGCCATCACGATGTCGTCGCCACACACCGGACCGCAGAAACCGATGGAGGAAGAACTGGATGACGAGCTTGCTGTGGATGACGAACTTGATGAGGTGGCAGAACTGGAGCTCGAGGTTGATGATGTGGCGGAACTGGAGGACGTGGAGGAGCTGGAGCTGGACGCGGATGTGGATGTGGATGAAGACGAAGAGCTGCTGCTGGATGTGGAGGAGGAACTGCTCGAAGACGAAGTGCACGACCCGATCCTGCCGATCCTACCGGCCTTGGCTTCCGTGAACCACATATTGCCGTCCGGACCTTTGACGATTCCCATAGGGTCGCCGTCGGATCCCGGGAGGGCATACGTCGTGGTGCTGCCGTCCTTGGCCATGCGGACGATTTTGCCTTTCGTCGCATCGCCATTGCGCATCGTGACCCAGAGCGCGCCGTCGGCGCCGGCGGCGATCTGTTGGGCGCTCATGCTCATGTCGGAGTCGCTCGGCAAATTGAACTCCGTCACCACCCCCGTCATCGTCATGCGGCCGATTTTTTTTCCTTCCGTGAACCAGAGCGCGCTATCGGGGCCCGCGGTGATACCGTGAGGATCGCCGGGCGTGGGGAATTCGTCGGTGATCACGCCTTCCGCCGTGATCCGCCCGATCTGCTTCTTGAGCGCCTCCGTGAACCAGAGCGCGCCGTCGGGACCGAGCGTGATGTCAGACGGGTAGCTCTCGGGCGTCGTCACCTGGTAGACATCAGCATCTCCTCCCGGGGCGATGTATTTGTTGGTCGCTTCGAGCAAGCGGCCGACGCGGTTGGTCCCCGGGGAGACGAACCAGACGTACCCGTTGGGTCCGGCAGTCATGGCCGTGGGGTAGTCTCCCAGTCCAGTAATCTGATACCCAGTGACGGCACCAGATGGCATCATCTTCGCGATATATCCAATGCCCGATGCGTTCGTAAACCAGACATTCCCATCCGATCCCGTTGCGACGTCGGTCGGACCAGCCGGGCCGTTTGAGTTTCCGGCCGAGAACAGCTTCAACGTGCCATCGGGACTCATTCTCCCCAACCGGCCAGACAAGGTGAACCACACGCCGTCGGAGCGGCTGGTGATGCCGAAGGCAGTCCTGAGGTATTCGCTGCCGTATTCCGTAACCGATAATCCGTTCGTGCAGGGGCCTTGATTGATGTTCATAGTCACCTGCCCCGTCAATCTACTTCCGATCCCCGTGTACGCCGTCACGACCACACCCGCGAGCGAGAGCGAGAGCAGTGCGAGGCCGGTGCGGGAGCGGGGAATGGTTATGGAAACGGGGAAAGTTATTGACAGCTGGGAACAAGGAAACTCAAAATGTAGGGAGATCTGCTCGCGGTCGCGAAAGCTCCGTACGTCCGCGTTCCGTTGAACGGCGCAAAGTACCCCGTCGCATTTTGATAGGTGACATAATAACGCGCGACCCAGTACGACCCATTCCACGACGAGACGGAGGCGACCGGGTCGTCGATATGCAGGGTGAACGTACCGTCGCCATTGCCTGCGGTCCTCGAGACCTGCAGATCCCCGGTTGCGGGACCGACGACAGAATGATCAATGTATATGGGCAGAGTCACCGTGCCATTGATTGTGACCCTTCCAGTCTTGATCCCATCATCTGTCATGACGGGGCTAACGGAGACAGCAAAACTTTGCAGACCCGGCCCGGGACTGCTGAGAGTCGCTGTCGCGTCGAAATTTAAGGCGGGCCACTGACAGCTCTGCTCTGAGCTTCCGCTGGAGGAAAACGAAGATGATTGAGAGGATGAAGAGATGGGGTCTGTGCTGGACGATGACCCGCCTCCGGGGGCGCAGAAAATGTCTTCGAGCGCACACGCGTGGTCGCAACCGTCACCGTCACGCGTGTTGCCGTCATCGCACGTTTCGTTCGGTTCACGTGCCTTGTTGCCGCAGGTACCCGAGCAGACGAAACAGGTGCCGCTGCTCAGTTGCTGGCACGCGGTGGGCGGGCTCTGGCCCTGGCAGACGTACTTGGCGCCGAAGATGCATTCGTAGCGGCTGCAGGACGTGGGCTTCGAGGATGAACTGGCTGCAGAGGAACGGTTGGCAGACGAACTCTGTCCCGAGGAGCTGCTAGTGGCGCGTGAGGAAGTGCTGGCGGAGGAACTGCTAGTGGCGCGTGAGGAACTGCCCCCTGAGGACAGGGTGGAGGACGCCTGTGATGATGCTGACGATGCCTGGCTGGATGCCGTGGATGATGCCTGGCTGGATGCCGTGGATGATGCCTGGCTGGATGCCGTGGATGATGCCTGACTGGATGCCGCGGATGATGCCTGGCTGGATGCCGCGGATGATGCCTGGCTGGATGCCGCGGATGATGCCTGGCTGGATGCCACGGATGATGCCTGGCTGGATGCCGTGGATGATGCCTGACTGGATGCCGTGGACGATGCCTGGCTGGATGCCGTGGACGATGCCTGACTTGAATTCGTAGACGAAACAGTGTCGCTCGAGCCGCCTCCGCCGCAAATGGCCGATGCCAGGATGAAGACGGCGTTGTTATTTCCCAAGTTCGGATCGGTGACGTCGCTCCCGAGGATGGTGAACGATACCGTCCCATTACCGCCCGCGCCCGGGCCGGGCGAGAAGGTGATGGTCGCGTTCAACTGGTCTGCAACGGTCACCGGAGCGACGCTGGGATTCCATTGGACAAATGTCGTCGTCTGCATGGCGATGGGGATGCTCGTGATCCCCTGCATTTTGGAGGCGGAGGTGATCTGGAGATTGCCGCCAACATCGAGCGTCGCGTTGGCATTCGGAGCGGGACCCAGACCCGAACTCTTCATCCACACTGTGCACGTGTAGCCAGCTCCAGCGCAACCGCACGTCATATCCGCAAAGAGGTCCGCCTCCTTGCCCGGAGGTGACTGGCTCGATGTCTGGCTGGTATCGCACGCGGTGTTGCACTGCGACTGTGCGGCAGGCGGATCCGCACCCGCGCCGATAAAAAAACCCAAAGGTCCGCTGCCATCGGCACAGGCATTGGGGGTCATGCTGGCGATGCAGGATTGGCCGGGGCCGGGATTAAGGCAGCAGGAACCCAAGTCCGCGCTGCTGCTGCCGGTCCAGGTCACCATCAGGGAGGCCGATGGCCGCTGCACAATGGAGACAGTGACGCTGAGCAAGAGCACAGCGACAACGACGACGCCAAACATGGTGACAGCACTGTTAATTACCCGTTGAATCGGCATGAGGCGAAGAGAGGGAAGCACACGCGATGGCACACACAATTTCTTCGCGAGCAAAAGCGAATCCCCCGGCATCGCTGCAGCTCACCGGGTCACTGTTGACAATGCATGCGTCCCCCTGGTGGAGACAGCAATATCCCTGCAGCTGCGCGAGGGCATCTTCCTTGCGTATCCATTTCGTAAAAAGCAGCATCGCAGCCATAACGACTCCGAGGAAAAGAACGACGAACGACACCGAGTACCACGCCCCTGGATCTACCGAACGGATCATGGCGAAAACTGTAGCAGCGAGCCGAGACCATGTCACGCCGAGGACGCCCTTCACGATGTTCCTCCGAGCTTCGGCGGGCAGGCAGGGTGATCGCGCGACACGGTCAACACGAAGGGGCGTTTGTGGGGGGGTCCTTGCTGCACCCCAAAGGGAGAGAAGCTTTCACTTTCGCTCTGATAATCTTGTAGCAGTTCTGCGAGGTCGTGGCGCAAAACTGGAGCTTGAAGGTCAACGATTCGGGCGGCTTGTGGAAGTACAAGACGGCATCGGGAATATCGTAACAAATGGAGTAAAACATCAGCGGGGCCATAGCGGCATTCGACAGTTCCACGGGTGCGCCGGCGACTAAATCGAACGGATTACCGCTTTTGGTGCTGAAGCAATAGCCTTCGCGGTTCTTGGAACACTGCCACTGATTGTTCCCGATGATGATGCAGCCTCCCAGCGTCACGGGCGGGGGCTCCGGAGTCGCGCAACTACTCAACCAGTCGCCGATAAACGGTACCCAAGACCATATGCCATTGCATGACACACTGGTGGGAGGATCGCCGACGACGATATTTCCGCCACCACCACTGGGAATCGTGCAGGTGCTCGTGCAACCGTCGTTGTTGACATTGTTGCCATCGTCGCACTGTTCCCCTAACCCCGACTGGAGCGTCCCATCGCCGCAAAACTCGTGGGCACATGCGACGCTGCACCCGTCGCCGCTGGTTTGGTTGCCATCATCGCACTCTTCATACGACTGCACGGTGCTATCACCACACGTGGAGCAATTGGTCGTATCTGGCGGGCACGTGGCGGCGCTGCCGCTGCAGCTCTCAGCGATGTCGCACATGCTTGCTGCCGCACGGCAGCTGGTGCCAAATGCCCGGAACGTGCAATCCGACGCACAACAGTATCCCGATGCGCCGTTGTTCGCGCCCTCATCGCAGGCTTCTGATCCGCCCACGATACCGTCACCGCACGTGGCCCCGATGGTGGTAAAGCTCCAGGCGGTGGTCGAGCTGATGCCGGCATACTCGTTGCCGGCAAGGTCCTTGAATGCGCCGCTATCGATGGTGACGTAATACTCCGTGCCGGCCACCAGGGTCACAGACGGGTCGATGGTGATGGTCGTCGTCAACATCACCGTGGAGATGGTGACCTTTGCCCCATCTGCGGCGATGGTCTCGACCACGGTATTGTCGGATGTTTTCTTGATGACGACCGACTTGCCCGTGACGCCAGTGACGCTCTCGGACAACGTCAACGTCAAGTTAACATTCAGGCCGACGCCGGTGGCATTGTCCACCGGAGAAGGGGAGAGAGAGGCAAACGCCGTGTCGACCACCACCGACAACTGGGACGATACCGGTGATTCGCAGGCATCCGTCTGGGTCGCTTCGATGACATGGGTAGCCGCGATCAGCACGCTCGACGTGATGGCGTACACGCCGCCCGCACAGACGACGCTTCCTAATTCCGTGGCTGCCTCCTTGAGTTTGACCGTATAGCCCGTGGTACATGTCCCCGAGAACGTCGGCGTATCGTCACTGGTGTTGTTGTCGGTGGTGATGTTGGTATCCGACGCGGCATCGAGGTCGGGAGTGCCGGGCGCAGACGGGCAAGCCTGAGCCAAAAGGAAGGGGGACCGCGGCAACCGGGACATGCCCACCGTCACCACGCCCACCAGCAGCGACAGGGCCACCATGAGGACTGCAGGGCGCGGGCGGAAGGGAAACTGCAAAACAGAGGAGAATCTACCAGATACGGTCAAGCGGGACGAGGTATTCTGGTGGGGTCATGCTACTAGTTCCTATCACCACAGGGCGGCTCACCGCAGGGGATGATCTTGCTGCGATGATCAGCGGAAATGATGTCCATGCGGGCGACATTGTTGTCGTGTCGTCCAAGGCAATCGCCACCATGGAATGGGCATCCATAGACCTGCGCCCCCTATCCCCTTCCACGCAGGCGCACGAGCTCAGTACGCAGACCGGCCGCTCGCCGGAATTCTGTGAGGCGATGCTCGGAGAACTCGAACGTCTTCACGGGACGGTCATCAGTACGGTGCCGGGTGCGGCGCTGACGGAAGTGAGACCGTCCCTCGTTACGAAAACGGCTCCGCCGTTTTCTACTCGGGATGACAAGGGCAACTGGTCCATCTTGGTAGCCAATGCAGGGCTCGATGAAAGCAATGTACAAAAGGGTTACGCGATCGGCTGGCCAAAGGATCCTGTTTTGAGTGTCCGTAGGTTGCGGGAGGAATTAGAAAAAAATGGAAAATGGAAAATGGAAAATGGAAAACAATCTGATAATCATTTTTCACTTTCCACTTTTCATTCCGCTCATATTGCGGTCATCCTCACCGACTCATCGTGCACTCCACGTAGACATGGTGTGACAGCGATTGCACTTACCGTGAGCGGTCTGAACCCTCTCCAGAGCCAAAAAGGGGAGATCGACCTCTTCGGCAAACCACTCACGATCACCACCGAAGCCATCGCCGACCAGCTGGCGACCGCGGCGAATTTTCTGATGGGCAACGCGGCACAATCCACGCCCGCCGTTCTCATCCGCGATCATGGTCTCACGCTGAGCGACTGGGAGGGTTGGGTACCCGGAATAACGCCCGACGAGGATCTGTTCAGAGCCTTGTTGTAAAAAAATTCGGGTTGCGGATTGCGGATTGCGAGTCCCGAAATTCGAAATCCGAAATTCGTAACCATTCCGACTACAGCTTGATCTCCCTTTTATTCACCATCTCAAGAACTTTCGGATACCATTCTTTTTCAAGATTCTGCACGCGCGCCTTGAGCGACTCAACCGTATCTTCACTATTCACAGAACATGTCTTCTGCAAAAGTATTTTCCCCGTGTCGACGCCTTCATCCATCAGATGGATCGTGATGCCGCTCTGTTTCTCTTTTGCATCGAGCACTGCCTGATGGACCTTGTCCCCATACATTCCCGCTCCGCCGAATTTCGGCAACAACGCGGGGTGCACGTTGATGATCTTGTTGTGCCATTGTGTGATGAACCACGGGGTGAAGATCGACATCCAGCCGAGTGCGGCAATAAATAACGATCCTCCTTGTTCCCTCTCCTGCCGCAGCGGGAGAGGGTGGCGCGAAGCGCCGGGTGAGGGCTTGAGAGCGATGATCGCGTCATGCACGCGCTTGTCATACTCATCCCGTGACTCCCCTTCCCTGCGTTCAACAACCGTGACGGTAAGCTTGGCTGCCTTCGCCTTCTCCACGCATCCCCGATCCGCACGATCACTGACAAGACCGAGACACGATGCCGTGAGTGATCCATCAGCGATTCGATCCAGAACGGCCTGAAAGGTTGTTCCGCGAGACGAAGAGAGAACAACAAATTGCATGCATGAAGAATACAGCACCTTTGTCTCCTTTGTACCCTTTGTTCCCTTTGTCGCGTTCTAGATATACCCCTCCACATGTAGGTCTTTCTTATCAATCCCCCACTCCGTCAGCGCCAAACGCTTCACATCTGTCGTCATGTCGGGATTCCCGCACACGTAGAGCGTCTTGCCCCCAACGCGGGCATTCTGCCCGCGCACCATTATCTGAGGAGCCAGCACCTGCACACGCCCCTTGTGCCCCGTCCATGCTGCAGACGGTTGGCTTAAGACGATGTGATGGAAGACATTCGGATGGGCCTGCGTTGTTTCTTCGAGCCACTCTTTCCAGAAGAGGTCTTCCTCACTGCGGACACCGAAGAGGATGTCGATACGCCGCGTGGCATCGACCGCAGCGGCAGTGACCATCGGACGGAACGGCGCGATGCCGGCACCTGTTGCAATAAAGAGGAGATCCCTCCCCCTCCCCCTCGCCTTGTCCTCCGAAGCCTTAGCGAAGGAGGAAGGGGGGATGGGGCCGGGGGGAGGGAGTTGTTGGAGAACGAAATTCCCGAACGGACCCTTGAACGTGACAGACATCCCCTCCTTCAGCACTTCCGTGATCCAGCGGCCGAGCCTCCCGTTGGGGAAAATTTTAATCACGAAGAGAAGGTCACTCTCATCGGGCGTCGACGCGATGGAGAGCGCTCGTGTTTGAGTGGTCTCAAC
>SICS01000033.1 GCA_009691305.1 Candidatus Peribacteria bacterium
ATATGATTTGCGAATGCCATCAACACTCGCCCTCATCAAAAAAGAACAGCCTCAGCAGCCCGAAGAATCTACACTGCAATACCTAGATCGCACTCGTGCAGATGCGTATTGGAAGTTGCATTCCAAGAAGAAGCGAAGCCGGATGGAGCGGGTGAACGGAATCGAACCGTCGTCACCAGGTTGGAAACCTGGGGTAATAACCATTATACGACACCCGCCCGCGGAAAAATGAACGCCCGAACAGGATACTGAAATCACCCATCCCTGAGAAGCCCCTATAACGCCCCCAAATTCACCCGGCTTCGCTCTCCGCTAACGCTGCGAGCTACGCCGAGGTTTCGCTTGTACACAATTAAGGAATGCCGGGTGCCTCGGCGAAGTCCGCAGACGAAGCCGGGCTACAGCGCTCCGAGATTCAGTTCCTCATCCATGGTGATCTTGTCGACGAACTCTTGGTCGTGGCTGACAAGGATCATTCCCCCTTCGTATTCATTGAGCGCTTCCGCGATCACGGGGATGTGGCGGAAGTTGATATGGTTGGTGGGCTCGTCGAGGATGAGGAGCGACGGCTTCTGCAACATGAACCGCGCGAAGCAGAGCAGCCCCTTTTGCCCTTCGGAAAGCGCGACTGCTTTGCTCTGCACCTTGTCGCCCGGGAGCAAGAACCGCGCCGCGGTGGCGAACACCGCCTGCTTGTCGGGCTTCTCCATCGCCTCTTCCAGAATCTCGTACACGGTCTTGTCCATCGGCAGGCCAGAGAAATCCTGGCGGTAGTAACCGACAACCGCATCCGTATCCAGAACCGCGCCTTTCTCCGTACCGTTGACCATCGCCTCGAGAAGCGAGCTCTTGCCGATGCCGTTCGGGCCCGTGACGAGAACGCGATGGCGGCGTCGCACGGTGAGCGTCACCTTCTTCTTCATCGGCTTGTGGCCCTTGATCACCGTCACGGAGCTGATCTGCACCAGCGGCTTGGGGAACGGCGTCGCATCGATCGTGAAGGGCGGGATGGTCTTGTCGTCGCGGCGAACCTCGACCTTGTTCTCTTCTGCCTCTTCAACGCCCGCGCGCATCTTGCTCGCAAGCTTGCGCATCTTCCCCCCTTTATGGGAGAAGAAGTTGATCTTGTCCTTCTGATCCTGAATGTCCTTCTCCATTCGCGCGTTCTGCCGCTGCTCACGCTCGATCTGCGAAGCAATCTGCTCGACGACGTCGAAATAATCGCCCACGTACTGTTCGACCGTGTGCGTGTGGGCGTCCAGGTGGAGCACACCGTGCGTGAAGCTGTTAAGGAACGCCGCGTCGTGGGAGATGACGATGCAGGTCTTTTCGTACATCACCAGGAAGCCGGTGAGGTGGTCGATCCCCTGCCGGTCCAGGTTGTTGGTCGGCTCGTCGAGCAGGAGAATGTCGGGCTCCTGGATGATCGCGAACGCCAGGAGCAGCCGCGCCTTCTGGCCGCCCGAGAACTCGCTGATCTTCTTGGTGAGCGGCGCGACAAGATGGACGACCTCGAGCACGCGCGCGATGTCACGTTCTATGTCGTACTTTGTGTCGGCGAACGCGCTTTCGAAAAACTCGCGCACGGTCTTCTCCATATCCGCGTGCGTCATCACCTGACGCGCGATACCGATCGTCGTCCCCTTCTTCATGTGCAACTCGCCTTCCTGCGGCTTCATCTCCTTCGTCAGCAGCTTGAAGATCGTGCTTTTGCCCGCCCCGTTCTGCCCCATGATCGTCAGTTTGGCGTTCTCGCGGATCGAAAAACTCGCACCCTTCAGGATCGGTTTATTGTGGTCGTAATGGAACGACACGTCCTGGAACCGGAGGATGACATCGCCATGATCCATACACTGTAAAGAAAGAAGCGCGTGAGTATAGCGGGACTTCTGCGTCAGGGCTAGGATGCCGCAGGTATGCAGTTTACGACCCTCGTCCACCAGGCCGACCGACTGCTCTCGCAGAAGGACGATATGCGGCTACGCAATTTTCTGCTCAATCGGACGCCGCAGGAACTCGCGCGCCTCATCAACCATTTGCCCCACGGCAAGCGGAAAACCTTCGTGATGCTCCCGCCGGAGATGCAGGCCGATATCTTCCCGCGGCTGAATGAGGAGGGACGCGGATACATTTTACCGAAGCTCTCCGATCACGTGATCGCGCGCTTCATCCACTTTAATGACGAAGATGACGCGGCCGACATCATGCAGCTGCTTCCGGAGAAGCGCCGCGGGTCGGTGATGCAATATGTGCGGCCGGAGAAGCGAGTGAAGATCGAGAAACTGCTGACGTTCGACCCCGAGACCGCCGGAGGCTTGATGGATCTGAACTTCATCACCGTGCCGGTGAACGCGAGCCTCAAGGAAGTTTCGGAGCGCGTGCAGCAACACCGAGAGTCGCAGCGCCACACCCCGATGCTCGTGGTGATGGAACATGGCATGGCGCGCGGCTTCATCCCGCACAAGACGCTCTTCCTGGCCAAACCCAGCGCGACAGCCGGCACGCTGATGCACCGGCTCCCGATGATGCCGCACACGATCGACCAAGAGAAGATCCTGCGCATCGCGGCACGGGAACGGGGCGACGTGTTCGGCGTCACCGACGACAAGGACCAGTTCCTCGGCATCATCCACCTGCGCGACCTGCTGCAGGTCGCCCAGAGCGAAGCGACGGAAGACGTCTACAAGTTCGCAGGGGTCAGCCCCGAGGAAGAAATGCTGGGCTCGCCGTGGGCTGCGATCCGCATGCGCTCTTCGTGGCTAGTCATCAACCTGGCCACGGCGTTCCTGGCGTCGTTCGTCGTCTCGCTCTTCCAGGGCACCATCGCGAAGTTTGCCATCCTCGCGGTGTACATGCCGATCGTCGCGGGCATGGGCGGTAACGCCGGGACGCAGACACTCGCGGTGGCCGTGCGCGG
The DNA here is from genome assembly GCA_009691305.1 of Candidatus Peribacteria bacterium. GTDB lineage: Bacteria > Patescibacteriota > Gracilibacteria > Peribacterales > Peribacteraceae > JABFSS01. The sequence goes on from SICS01000033.1 coordinate 2,918, forward strand.
GCTCGCGCTCTCCGACATCACCCCCCACCAGAAGATGACGCTGATCATCAAGGAGATCATCACGGGCGCGGCGAACGGCGTGATCAACGGCATCATCGTCGCAGCGGTCGTGCTGATGCTCGGCCAGCCGCCGGCACTGGCGGCAGTGCTCGGCATCGCCATGGTCTTCAACCTCGTGATCGCTGGCATCTTCGGCGCGGTGATCCCGCTCCTCCTGAAATCCTTCCGCATCGACCCGGCGGTCGCGAGCACGGTCTTCGTGACGACGGCAACGGACTGCTTCGGGTTCCTGGTGTTCCTGGGCCTCGCAGCGGCGTTCATGGAGTGATGCGCAGAGCAGGATCTGCTACACTAAAACACTCATGAACCGACCGCTCATCCTCGTCGACGACGGCAATGCCGCGCGTGGCACCGCCACGTGGGAGGAAGCGCATGCTTTCCCGGCCGGCAAACTCCACCGCGCATTTTCGACCTACGTTTTCCGGAAGGCGGGCACGGAGATCCTCATCCAGCGCCGCAGCGGCTTCAAGCTCTTCGCGGGGCTCTGGGCGAACTCCTGCTGCAGCCACCCGCGTGAGGGGGAAGAGATCGAGACAGTCGCCCCGCGGCGGTTGCAGGAAGAACTCGGATTCACCTGTGCGCTGAAGTCCGTGGGCGGTTTCGTGTATCAGGCGCAGGACCCCGCCGGCCGGGGCGCGGAGAACGAACACGTGACGGTCTTTCGCGGCGACATCGACGATGATGTGACGGTGACGGCAGACCCGCATGAAGTGGATGAATGGAAGTGGATGGAGGTAAAGGACCTCCAGGCAGACATGAAGAAACGTCCTGCGTCGTACGCGCCTTGGTTCCATCGCGGCCTCCCCCTCGCCATATGAGCACCGGCGCGATCCACCTAGCGATCATTCCGGATGGCAACCGCCGCTGGGCAAAGAAGCGTCTGCTCCAGCCGTGGAAAGGGCATGAGACGGCCATCAAGAACTTCCGCGCGATCACCGACTGGTGCCGCAACGATCCGCGCGTCGGCGTGCTGACCGTCTGGTGTTTTTCGACGGAGAACTGGAAGCGCGACCCCGAGGAAGTCGACCATCTGATGAAGATCTACGAAGACTATTTACGCCGCGAAGGCGCGACTTTCGTCGAGAAGAAGACCCGCTTCATCCACACCGGCCGCCTGGACCGCATCCCCGCATCGCTCGCCACGTTGATCAAAGAGACGGCAGAAGCGACGAGCGGCCAGACGGGATTCACGCTGAACCTCGCTGTCGACTACGGGGGGAAGGATGAACTCGTGCGGGCGATCCGAAAGATTCCCGACCCGAAGAACATCACCGAGGAACTGCTCAAGGACTATCTCGACCATCCGGAGCTGCCCGATATCGATCTTGTCATCCGCACCTCCGGCGAACAGAGGACCAGCAACTTCTTCCTGTGGGAGAGTACCTACGCGGAGTGGGATTTCGTCGACACATACTTCCCCGACCTAACGCCCGCGGACGTGGAGCAATCCGTCGCGGCATTCGCCAAGCGCACCCGCCGGTTCGGCTCATGAGCAAGACATCCTTCGCCCCCGGCAAGATCATCCTCTCCGGCGAGTACGCCGTGGTATTCGGATTCGCCGGCATCGCGGTGCCGGCACGCATCGGAGTGCAGGCGGAACTCACAGAGGATGGGACAACCCCTCTCGCGGTGACCCAGTCCGACGGCGGCAGTGCGAAGTACATCAAGAGCATCGCGAAGATCTGCATCAAGCGCGGCGGTACCTCATCTGGAACTCTGACGGTGACGAGCCGCCTCCCGCCCGGCCGGGGCATGGGCTCTTCGACCGCAATCGTCGTCGCGATCGCGAAAGCGCTTCTGGGCAACGACAGGAAAGCGGCACTCAGCATCGAGGACACGGTGAACCCCGGCCACAGCGGCCTCGACTTCTCGGTGATCTGGGCGAACGCACCGGTCATCTCGAAGAAAGGTGTTGCACCGCAGCCCCTGACGATCGATACCGGCTTCCTGCAATCGTCAGTCTTGATCGATACCGGCCACCCCAAGGAGCGAACGCCCAGCCTGGTCGCATGGGTAAAGGAACGCGAGGCCTGCGGCGATACAGGCGTCGCCGCTGCACTCAAAACAATTGGTGAATGCACCGAACGCCTGCTCGCGGGTGAATCGCCCCGCACCGTGTTCCCCGACCATCATCGAGCGCAGGTGGCGCTGGGCGTCGTCCCCAAACCAACACAGGACCTAATCACTGCGATCGAAGCCGCAGGCGGCGTCGCGAAAGTTATCGGCGCGGGCGGCAGGACGGGCGGGGGTGGGATGGTGTTGGCACTCCACAAAGACCGCTCCACCATTGAAAAAATCGCACAACAGCATACAATGCCCGCTCTTCCATGAGCGTCACTGCCCGTTCCACACCGAACATCGCCCTCATCAAATACTGGGGGAACCGCGATGATTCCCTGCGTCTGCCTGCGGCGGATTCGCTCTCGATGACGCTCGATTCGCCGTCTGTCGAGATCACGGTCGACCATGCCGATGTGCTCACCGTCCAATCTTTTGAAGCGGACGGATCGGAGAAATCTCTGAAGGCGAAAGACATCACACGATTCGCGCGACATCTGGAGCTGACGAAGAAGTATGTGCAGTTTCTGGCAGAGGCGTCGCCGCTACCGGCCAACGTCTCCATCACCATCCGCTCGCAGATCCCCTCTTCCATCGGCCTCGCATCGTCTGCGGCCGTCTTCGGCTGCCTCGCGAAGGCCTACGCAGGATTAATTGGGGTGGCAGTGACGACGCCGTCGTCGATGACCTTAACTGATGAGCAGATCAGCGTGATCGCGCGCATGGGATCAGGATCAGCCGCCCGGAGCATCTACGGTGGCTTCGCAGCGTTGTTGAAAGGCGACGGTGATGCGATGGGCACGTCGCACGCGGTCCAGATTGCAGACGAAAACCATTGGCCGCTCCATGACATCGTCATCGTGCCGACCCAGAAGGAGAAAGACGTGGGGTCGACGGAAGGTCACGCACTCGCCTGGACGAGCCCGCACTACAAAAAGCGCCTAGACCAGATCATGCGGCGGCAGAAGGAATGCACCGATGCGATCCTCGCAAAAGATTTTGAGAAGCTGCAGCGCGTGACGGAAGAGGACTGCTGGGACATGCACAACGTGATGCAGACGAGCGCACCCCCCTTGAAGTATCTCAATGATGAGACCTACCGCATCACCGATGCCATCGAAGAGCTGCGGGAACGCGAGCATTTGCCCATCCTCTACACGATGGACGCCGGGCCCACAGTGCACGTGATCTGCACGGAAGAGGCGGTGAAGACCGTGCGAGAGTTTGCACATGCACTGCAGGGGTGCACGATCTTCGAAACCAAGACCGGCTCCGGTGCTATCCTCCTCTGACCGATGGACCTCCGCACTCTCCCCGACGGCCTCACTCCAGAACAACGCTGCAACGAGCGCCGCACGCGCATGGAAAAATCCCTGAGCCTTGATTTTTCTTCCCTGAAGCCTTCGCACGATATTGGCCAAGCCGATGAGAAGAACTGTGAACAAATGTTTGGCACAGTCCCCCTCCCTGTCGGGTACGCGGGACCGTTGAGCGTGACGTTCAGCTCGAAGGAAACATCGGAGATCCATCTGCCGCTCGCGACGACGGAAGGAGCATTGGTGGCAAGTGTGAATAGAGGATGTAAGGCAGTCTCCATGAGCGGCGGAGCAAAGACCTCATCAGTCCATCATGGAATCTCCCGATCGCTTGCCTTCCGAGCCCGAGCCCCAGCCCGAGCCCGTGAGCTGATCGGAGGATCAGCGAAAATTTGGATGCCGATTGCTCAAGCCACAAGCCAACATCTCAAAGTTCTTCGCTACGAACTCGACGAATCTGCCGACCATCTCTTCCTGACACTCTTCTGCGACACCGACGAAGCGATGGGCATGAATATGGTGACGATCGCTGCGCAGGCAGTGGGTGAATGGATAGCGGCGAACATCGAGGGTGTGGAATTTATCACGGTCGCGGGGAACGTCGATTCCGATAAAAAACCAAGCGCGCGCATACATGCGCGCGGTCGTGGATACGAAGCCACTGCAGAGGTAACGCTGACGCCCGAGGTCATCCATGACGTGCTGAAGAGCACACCAGAGCAAATGCTTGTGGTTGCGGAAGCCAAACTCAAGCATGGCTCGCAGATCGCCGGTGCCATTGGATCCAATCTCCACGCCGCCAACATCATCGCCGCGCTCTACCTGGCAACAGGTCAGGATGCGGCACATGTGGTTGAGGGATCGATGACAGATACGGATGTCTCGGCAGCGACGACGCCGGCGTCGTCGCTGCGCATATCAGTCCGTTGCCCGGCATTGCTCATCGGCATTCGCGGCGGCGGCACCACCCTCCCCGCTCAATCCCAATGCCTGAAGATGCTGCTCCATCCGAAAACCTCCCTCCATCTGAAAGCTCAATTGGCTCAATCCATTGGCGCTGCGGTTCTCGCAGGAGAAATTTCACTGCTGGCGGCCCAGGCGGGGCATTCTTTGGCTTCAGCACACGGAAAACTTGGACGCTGAAATTGACGACTACTCAAATATTTGATATAAAGTGTTAAGCAGCACTTTGCTGCGAAGTCACTCTTTTACATCTTCGATGAAGGAGGTTCCCTTTGAATGCCGACGATCTTGGTGTGCTGGAATGGGATTTTGATTTCGAGTTCGAAGGACAAAATGTGGGCGCTCTCGCCCTTTCCGAACTGGGTGGCAACAAAATCCTCGGACCGTGCTGCGTCTGCAAGCGAAGCAAAGAACAAGTCCATGCCCAAGCCAAGGGCAAGGACACACTTGCCACGCAGAACTACGAGGTCATAGAGGTCTTCCTCGACAATGAGGCTATTCCTCTTAATGGCAAACTCGGCAAAGCGATTCAGGCCCACATCCTCAAAACGCTACATCACGGCAAATCCATTTGCACTGGCTGCAGCGACGCCGCAATGGACGAGAACTTCCCATCGTCCGAGAACTAAAGAGTGAAAGAGGCTCGCCCCTTGGCGACGAGCCTCTTTACTTTGCAGAAATTTGATTGAAAACAATGCCCTAAGGGATTTTTCTTCTGCTAAACTGCCCCGGATGTCAAAATCAGCAATCATCGGTTTCGGCAGGTACCTGCCCAAATACCGCATCACAACCGCCGCCATCGCCGAGCACCATGGGCAGGACGCCAAGGGGATCGTGGCCGGGCTTGGGATCAGTGAGAAGACAGTGCCGGGGCGCGAGGAGGACAGTTACACCATGGCCTTTGAGGCTGCCCGCCAGGCGATTGAGGTTGCCGAGATCCAGTCGTCGGAAATTTCCGCGATCTTCGTCGGCAGCGAGAGCCACCCGTACGCCGTAAAGCCGACCAGCTCAATGCTCGCGTCGTCCCTTGAACTCCACCCCTTCTGCCACTGTGCTGATCTGGAATTCGCATGCAAAGCGGGCACGGCGGGGATGCAGATGGTCGATAGCTTCATCCGGTCAGGACAAGTGAACTACGGGTTGGCGATCGGGACTGATACCGCACAGGGCCGACCCGGCGATGCACTCGAGTACACGGCTGCTGCCGGCGCCGCCGCGTTTGTCCTGGGATCGGAGAAGGCGAAGGACGCGCTCTGTCGTATGGAGACCACACTGTCATTCACCACCGACACCGCCGATTTCTGGCGTCCAGCAGGCGAAAAGTACCCGCATCACGCAGGGCGCTTCACGGGCGAGCCCGCGTACGTCCGCCACGTGCAGGAAGTGACGAAAGGCATCCTCGCCATCGCCAAACTGAAGCCGGCGGACATCGACCACGTCGTGTTCCACATGCCGAACGCCAAGTTCCCCAAGGCGATCGCGAAGAAGCTCGGCTTCACGGAGGAGCAGATGGAACTCGGATTCATCGTGAAGGACATCGGCAATACCTACGCCGCCTGCTCCCCGCTCGGCCTCACGTATGTGCTGGAAGAAGCGAAGAAAGGTGAGACGATCCTCCTCGTGTCCTATGGGTCGGGGTCCGGATCGGATGCGTTTGTGATGACGATGCTGCGGGATGGGATTCAACTTCCGCGCGATGACCGACAACCGGAATACCTCACATATGATCGATACCTTGAACATTCCCATGCCCTTTCGTGACCAATGTAAGGGCACGGCATGCCGTGCCCCTCCCCCCGTGATATGCAATCTGACATCCACCTCATCGGCTCCGGACAAACGCGGTTTGGTGAACTCTGGGACAAAGGCATCCGCGACCTGATGGAAGAAGCGACCGACGCGGCGATCAACTCCTCGCCCTGCACGGCGCTGGATATCGACATGGTCATCGTCAGCAACATGCTGGCCGAGGTGACCAACGGACAGGCGCATCTGGCAGCCATTGCTTCGTCCCTTCTCCCCCACCATCCCCCGGCAATCCGGGTGGAATCGGCGTGTGGCTCCGGCGCATTCGCACTGCATACCGCCTGCGCGATGCTCGAGAGCGGACGCGCGCGCAATGTGCTCGTGATCGGCGTGGAGAAGATGACGGACGTCTCGGTGGACACCGTCGCATCGGCGTTGATGGGCGCGGCCGACAGTGAACAGGAGCGGCCTGCAGGGCTCACGTTCCCGGGAATTTTCGGATTGATCACGCAGCGCTACATGCACGAGTACGGCCTGACGCGCGATGAACTCAGCCTTGTCAGCGCCGTTCATCACCGGAACGCCTGTGAGAACCCGTTCGCGCAGTTCCGGTTGCCCGTCACGCCGGACGCGGTGACGAAGAGCGCGATGGTCAGCAACCCGCTCCGCCTCCTCGACTGCTCCCCCATCAGCGACGGCGCGGCCGCCTGCATCCTTTCCACCGAACACGCCGGCGCGGCCCGACTCGTCGCGTCACAGATCGCCTCGGATTCACTCAGTATCGTCGACCGCCCCACGATCACCTCGTTCTCAGCAACGAAAGATGCAGCAGAACGGGCGCTTGCGGAAGCCGAAATCACCCTCAAAGACGTCCGGATCCTGGAGACACATGATTGCTTCTCGACTGCTGCCCTTATCAACCTGGAAGACCTTGGTTTTTGCGATCCGGGGGAAGCGATCGGCATCTATCACAATCTCTGGAGGGGCGGTTCGCCCCTCGACGGCGCTCGGGGCAGGCTCCCCGCCCTCGGCGTCAACCTCAGTGGTGGACTCAAGGGCTGCGGCCACCCGGTCGCCGCCACCGGCATCAAGCAACTGATCGATGTCTCCAAGCAACTACAGAAGACCGGCGATCGCTATGGCCTCGCCCATAACTTCGGCGGCGCTGCAGCTACATGCGGCATCCACATCCTCGAGAGTATTTCGTAAGCATTTTTCACTTTTCATTTTTCATTTTTTACTCCGTGACGACCTCCCCCATCCTCCACCGCGCCCAGGCGAAGAAGCACCGCAAGGTGCAACCCGGCACCGTGCTCTCGTGGACGACGATGGCGCACCCGCTTGCGGGCTTCGGCACGCACCCCCGCACGGTCGGGCTCATCGCGCTCGATGACGGCTCCCGCGCTTTGGGACAGCTGGTCGGCAAACCCATGATCGGACAGCGCGTGCGTCCGCGGATGGTCCTGAGTTCGGTAAATGCGGAAGGGCTGCGCAACTACGACGTCGCCTATGAAGCGATGGCGCATGTGCCTGCAAAGGCCAAACAGAAGCGATTTCCGGGCTACATTCTCGCACTCACGGGCCCCTCGGGCGTGGGCAAAACGACGGTGAGTCGAATGCTCATCAGCATGTTCAGCGCGAACGCTGAGACCGTCCCGATCCTCACCACACGCGAACGGAAGAGCGGCGATGACGGCGAGTACACGTACGTCTCCAAGGAAAAGTTCACCGAGTTCGTCCGCAACGGCGACATGGTCGCCTTCGTGCACCTGCCGTCGTCCACAGAGGAACGCTGGTACGGCTACAAGCGCAGTGACATCGAGAATATCTGGAAGAAGGGACGCCTGCCGCTCGTCATCACCGAGATGCACCTGCTGCGCGGGCTCGTCGACCACTACGGACGTCGCTCCCTCCTAAGTTTCGGACTGCTCCCGCCGGGCAAGAGCAAGCGCGCGATGCTCTCGGCACTCCTCCACCGCCTGCGCATCCGCGGCCGCGACGCCGAGGAACACCTGAAGGATCGTCTGAAAAATGCGACCGAAGACCTCGCATTCTTCCGCGAGCGAGCGGACCTGTTCGACAAGATCCTGGTGAATGAAGACCTGGATGCCGTGATAGAAACCGTGCGCCAAAGTGTGCCTGGGCTGCAGAATTAGCCTCGATGAAGCGTCATAAAAATACTTTGTAATTTTATGCAACTTTTTCACTAGTTGCACGAATGTCACTCTCTGGTCTCGTGACCTGTTTGACCGTCGCGTTTTTTGGGTCTTTCTGGTATAATCAAGAGATTTCTTGGAAAGAACACCGAGAAAGCCACACAACAAAAAAATACACACGCAAATGTCACTTCACACGCTCATGTTCGGCTGGGAATACCCCCCAAAACATTCGGGAGGGTTGGGTGTCGCCTGCCAAGGACTCGTGCGGGGTTTGCTGAAACACAATGTACAAGTGACGCTCGTGTTGCCGTCACTCGTTGATGCCGGGGACGATGACATCCAGATCCTCCACCCGACGACGGAGTTGCTAAACACGATCAAAGTGATGTCGGACCTCCAGCCGTACGATTCGACGCTCAGTTACCTGAGCCGGAGGACGAGCATTGGTGACGACTCCCTAAGCGAGCTCTACGGCCCCGACTTGGGCGCGGCGGTGGAGCGGTACACGGCCCTGAGCGTGGAGATGACGAAGAACACAAACCCCGATGTGGTGCACTGCCACGACTGGATGACGCTCGAGGCAGGCATCCGCGCGGCCCGGCATCACCGTAAGCCGCTCATCGCCCATGTGCACGCGACGGAACTGGACCGCACGCACTTCCAACCCAACGAGTGGATCTCCAGCCGCGAGCGCCGTGGATTGATGCAGGCGGACCGCATTGTCGCGGTAAGCCACTACACCAAGAACATGCTCATCAAGCACTACGGGATTCCGGCCGACAGGATCGCGGTCGTCCACAACGGCCACGACGCGCACCGCTCGCCGGTCAGCCCAGCGATCCTCTCCGCAAGCCGCCACGGAAAGAGCCCGCTGATCCTGTTCCTCGGCCGCATGACACTGCAGAAGAACCCTTGGCAGTTTTTGGAGATCGCGAGCCACGTCCGCCACTACCGTCCGGATGCGCAGTTCGTGATGGCGGGCGACGGACCGATGCTCCCCGAACTGATCGACCGCGCCTGCACGCTGGGCTTGCAGGACCAGGTGGTCTTCACCGGTAAAGTAAACAATCGCGAAGCGATGGCATTGTACGAAGCCGCCGACTGCTTCGTGATGCCCTCGGTGAGCGAGCCGTTTGGTCTCGTCGCTCTTGAGGCCATCGCGCACGGCACGCCGGTGATCGTCTCGAAACAATCGGGCGTCTCCGAAGTCCTCGACCACGCGTTCAAGGTCGATTACTGGGACACCGCGAAGATGACTGACTGCATCGTCACGATCCTGCGCGAGCAGCCGCTCGCGCAGCAACTCCGCTCCGAAGCCCCGCGTCTCCTCCAGCGCCTGAACTGGAAAAACCAGGCGTACAAGATCAAATCCCTCTACCAGAACTTGATCCAATCATGAGCATTTGTACGGGCGACCCGCCGGGTCGCCCCAACCCATTACCCATCCGTCTATGAGTCACCCTCATCTCCCCCTCGTTTGCTTCTACTTCCAGGTCCACCAGCCGTACCGGTTGCGTGACCTCCGTGTGACGGACATCGGGCATGGTGCCGTCGATTACTTCGACCACGACAAGAACCGCGCGATCTTCCGCAAAGTCTCCGAGAAGTGCTACCTGCCGGCCAACCGCCTGATGCTGGAGCTCGTGACGCAGTACCCCGACTTCTCCATCGCCTACTCGCTCTCAGGCAGCTTCCTGGACCAGTGCGAGGAATACGGGCCGGACGTCCTCGATTCGTTCCGTGCGCTCGCCGCGACGGGCAAGGTGGAATTCCTCGCAGAGACCTATAACCACTCGCTCAGCTCCATCAAGTCCGTCGAGGAATTCTGCCTGCAGACCAAGCAGCACGTACAGAAGATCCAGGAACTCTTTGGCCAGACGCCGAAAGTCTTCCGCAACACCGAGCTGATCTACAGCAACGAGCTCGCGCAGTTCGCGCGACTCATGGGCTTCTCGGGCATGCTCACCGAAGGCGCCGACCACGTGATGCAGGGCCGCAGTCCCAACGCACCGTTCCAGCCGCCAAGCTTCTGGATCAACCCCGTGCAGGAACAACTGATCGCCAAGAACCGCCCCCTCCCGGAATGCGCGGACCAGATCCGCGTCCTTCTCAAAAATTACAAGCTCAGCGACGACGTCGCCTTCCGCTTCAGCGACAAGAGCTGGGTGGGCCACCCGCTGCACGCCGACACCTTCACCGACTGGCTGATGGGCTCCGGCGGGCACAGCGTGAACCTGTTCATGGACTACGAGACCTTCGGCGAACACCAGTGGGCCGATACGGGCATCTTCGAATTCCTCCGCACGCTGCCCCGCTTCTGGCAGGAGCGCGGCATCCGTGCCGCGACACCCTCACAAGTGCTGGCCGCATGGGGCAACCGCCCGTGCGACACGTTCGACGTCCATAACGTGATCTCGTGGGCCGACTTGGAGCGCGACCTCTCCGCATGGCAAGGCAACCTGATCCAGGACGCGTCCCTGAACGCCGTCTACGCGCTGGAAGCGGACGTGAAGAAGTCCGCCGACCCACATCTGCTCCAGACCTGGCGCCGCCTCCAGACCTCCGACCACTTCTACTACATGTCGACCAAGTACTGGAGCGACGGCGACGTGCATAAATACTTCAGTCCGTATGACTCACCCTATGAAGCGTATCGCAGATTCAGTCACGCCCTCTGCGACCTCAAGATCCGACTTCAACAGCACGAACTCTCTTCGTAACTTCGTTACTTCGTCGACCGTCAACGAAGCTACGAAGTAACGAGCACGTTCGGATCCCCGACCACCCTCCCATTCCAAAAACCTCTCCATGCCTCGATCGTTAATCCTCGGAAACGGCACTCTCCTCGCGACGTTCGATAGTCGCCTGCAGCTGCGCGACCTCTACTACCCGCACGTCGGGATGGAGGACCAGACAACGTACCAGCACGTGCATCGCGTCGGTGTGTTTGTGGAAGGGCGCGGCTTCGCCTGGTGGGACGACCCGTCGTGGGTGATCGAACCACGGTACGAGAAAGAGACGCTGATCGGACAATCAAAACTGCGCAACGAGCACTTGGGTATCACCGTGACCGTCGAAGATTACGTGCACCCCGTGCACAACGTCCTGATCCGCCACCTCACGGTCCGCAGTTTGGACGAGCACGTCCGCTACGCGAAGTTCTTCTTCCACCACGACTTTCACATCTACGGCGACAAGCAGAAGGACACCGCCTTCTACGAGCCGTACACCAACAGCGTCATCCACTTCCGCCAGACGCGCTACTTCCTGGTCGGCGGCGAGACGAGCCAGCCGATCGAATGCCGTTCCGGCGTGCGCGGTGGCAAGTACGCCTCGATCCTCCGGAGCATGGAGCAACTCAAGACCTGCGGCATCACCGACTTCGCCATCGGCAAAGCCGACTACCGCGGGCTCGAGGGCACCTGGCGCGACGCCGAGGATGGCCTGCTCGCCGGCAACCCGATCGAACAGGGCTCGGTGGACTCCACCGTCGGGATCTCCTGCGCGCTCGGCACGGCCGCCGATACGCATGTCACCCTGTGGCTGTGCGCGGGCAAGTCGCTCGATGAGGTGCTGAACCTCCAGCAGACGGTCCTGCACGAGACGCCTGAGCGCCTGCAGCGCAACGCCCGCAACTTCTGGAAGAGCTGGGCCAACAAGATGCCCCGCGATTTCGGCTCGCTCAGCCCCGAGCTTGTGGAACTCTACAAGCGCAGCCTCCTGATCACACGGACGCATGCCGACGCCGGCGGCGGCATCATCGCCGCGGCCGACAACGACATCCAGGCCTACAACCGCGACACGTACACGTACGTCTGGCCGCGCGACGGCGCCTTCATCTCCCTCGCGCTCGACCGCGCCGGCTACGGCGAGGTGACGCGAAAATTCTTCCACTTCTGCATGAAGATCCAAATGCCCGACGGCTACCTGCTCCATAAATACAACCCCGATGGCTCCTTGGGCTCCTCGTGGCACCCCTGGTTCCGCGACGGCCAGCCGCAGTTGCCGATCCAGGAGGATGAGACCGCGCTCGTGCTCTACGCAGCGTGGAAGCACTTCAACACCAACCAGGACTTCGAGTTCCTCCAGGAATTCTTCGAGGGCTTTGGAAAAAAGGCCGCGCAGTTCCTGGTCGATTTCCGCGAGGAAGGCACGGGGCTCCCCCTCCCCAGCTACGACCCGTGGGAGGAACACCGCGGCATCTTTACCTACACGACCGCAACGACGATCGCGGGCCTCCACGCCGCCGCCGAAATAGCCCACATCCTCGGGCACCATCGCCACTCCGAACGCTACCAAAATGCCGCGGATGAGATGCGTCAGGCGATGCTCTTCCACCTGTACGACGAAGGCACGCAGCGGTTCCTTAAGAAGATCAAGCGCCAGGACGGCAAGACGACGGAGCGCGATACGACGCCCGACGCGAGCATTTCCGCAGTCTGGATGCTCGACATCCTTCCGGCCGACGATCAGCGGGTGGTCTCGACAATGCAGCAACTGGAGAAATTCCTCACCGTGCACACCCCGATCGGCGGAATCGCACGATACCCCATGGACTACTACCACGCAGCCGTGCCGCTGACGAACGACATCCCCGGCAACCCCTGGATTATCACCACGCTCTGGATGGCGCAGTGGAAGATCGCGCTTGCCAAGACCGTCGCCGACCTGGAAGCACCGCGCGCCACACTCGAGTGGGTGCTCCAGCGCGCGACCCCCTCCGGAATCCTTGCAGAGCAGATGCATCCGCTCACCGGAGCGCACCTTTCCGTCTCGCCACTCACCTGGAGCCATGCGACATTTGTGGATACCGTACTGAAATTTTTGGAAAAGGAACAGAAATTGAAGCAGTAGGAAAGGACAGCAATAAGGATAGTAATTTGGAGCACGCGTTCGGCGTGCGTCGTGTGAAGCCGTACCCTCCCGCAGGCCGAACGCCTGCTCCTTTCTGCTAAAAATTTATGGAATAGGAGACTTCAGGTACACTGCACCACTGATGAGACGCATGCAGCTCCTCAGGCTCCTGTTCCTCCCCCTGCTCCTGGCCCCGATGTGGGTAACCGCGCAGCAGTCGTCATCTTCGTCGTCGAGCGCACCACCGGTCGTCCCCATGGAACCTTCAGTCATCGTGGAGGACCGCGATTTCCGGCTGCGTGGGTTTGACGAAGGCATTAACGCCAGTGCGGTCGTGGACAGGAAGTACAACGACGCCTTCACCGTCTACTTGCTGAAGCGCAACGTCTTCCGCGAAACGTGCCGCGACGATTACCGTCGCTCCAACAAGGCAACCCCGTTCAAGACCACACTCCGCTGCTATGGGACCGAGCTCGGTAACCTCAAGGACTTCATGGGCACACAGGGCGAGGTACTGCAGGGTACGGCGGGGCTAACCGCCGCCAGCCGCGCACAGAGCATCGCCCGCGCGGAACTGCTCCGGGATGCGGTGGATACGGTGCTCTTCGCAATCCAGAGCAACGTCTACTCCACGAAAGAGGGCCTGCTGGAGGCCAAGCACAACCTCTACAAGAAGTACCAGCTCACGCTCTGGGACGCATGGGCCATCGTCCGTGCCGACCACGCGCTCACGTGGTCTGCGCACATCATCGCGAAGATCGACACCCTGCGTATCCAGGAAGCCACACAGAAGCTCGACCGCGCTGCGCTCAGCACTGCGCGAGAATGCTTCGTCTCGCAGGAAAAGATCCTCCGACAGTTGATCCAGCCGACCGTCGCTGACCGCTCCATTAAACTGACGACGGAACTGATCGCGCTGCAGGAGTGCTCCCGGATGATCCAGGTCATCCCCCGCGCCCTGACGGCCTCGGGCACGTTGCTCACGCCGCAGCCATGACGGTGCATGTGCGCATTGAGCGGACGAAGAACCGCCACTCGCGCGCCGTCCTTCAGAATGACACGATTGTGGTCCGCCTCGCCCGCCGCTTAAGCGAACGCGAAGAGCAACGTCACATCGAAAACCTCGTCCGCCGCATGGCGACGATGGTCGAGAAGGATCGATCACGCACACGCATCGACCCCTTCTTCCCCGTATTTGATGGCCAAGCTCTCGAGATCGAATCCCTGGTCCACCACATCAA
>SICS01000034.1 GCA_009691305.1 Candidatus Peribacteria bacterium
CGGGGGATGATCAGCAGCGCGTGCCCCTCGGGCACCTTCACGATCACGTTCCCGGGGACGAGCCCGATGGCGCCCGGTTGGATCACCGTCGTCTCCCGCGTGATGAGGTCAAACCCGACCGCCCCGGCCGATTCGTACTTGGGCAAGGGAAGCGTGGTGTCGACGCGTTGGACATGGACCTGCATGGAAAGAGCATGCACGGTCAGCGGTCAGCGTGCAAATAACGATAAGCGGTGTCATTTTAGCTCTTTCTTCATGCTCCGGCATAGACGAGCATAAAGTCAGTCAGCAGGCCTGCAAAAAACCCGAGAGCAAGGCCCCATCCCGCCCATGCGTGTGCCTGGAGTTTTCGCCCAGCCGCCAACAGTTCACCGATCACATAAATAATGGCTCCTGCTCCCAGCGAGAGGAAAAGGACGGAAAGCACGCTGGAACTATACGAATACCCGATGAGTGTCCCCAAAAAATTCGGCCCACCGCCGATCAGGCCCAACAACAATAAGAAGCCCCACGATACTTTCTTTTCACCGGCTAACGGTGCGGCAATTCCGAATGCTTCGGTGATGTTATGAAGGCCGAAGCCCATGATCAGGAGCAGTGCCAACTTCAATTCCCCTTGGACTGCTGAGCTGCCGATCGCCAAACCTTCGGAGAAATTGTGGATCCCAATGCCAATGGCAATCAGCAATGCGAGTTGTGTCTGGGACATGCCCTCATCCTTGCGAAGATAGTGACGTCCGTAATAGACCAGAGCCATGAGGCCAATGGTGAAGCCTCCAATAAGCACGAAGAGAAGCACGCCAAGGTCGTGCCCTTGCTGCTCGATTGCCTCCTCCACGGGTCCTATCGCGTGCTCCATGACATCAACGAAGAGAAAGAACAGGACGCCTATCGCGAGGGCGTTGAGGAAGGACAAATGCTCTTTCGACACTGCCCTCAAACGCGCCAGAGGCATTCCCAGAAGTATGGTGAAACCAGAGATCGCTCCGAGAAAGAGGGTTTGGGAGAAAGACATGATGCTGTACGAAGGAATCGTGCTGGTTTATCGAAAAGCTCAGCAAGTGAACACATTCTAGTGCAGACTTTGTGGGCAATCAATGGTGCTCGCCCCCACCGGCCCTTTCTCCCGCAGCTGCCGCTTCCGCGCGGAGGTTCGCTTCCACTAAATCAATCGTCAGATCCTTGCTGCCGCCTTCGTTCAAGAGTGTATCAGCACTATTGATCAGCGCATCTTTGAAATCGCTCTGGGTGTCTGAGTTTTTCGTGATGGCTTTTTCGAGAGCTGTCAAAAACGCATCGTTGAGTTTTGCGAGTTTTCCCGCTTGCTCTTCGGTATTCCTTGCCCATGGATCATTCGGATCCAGAGGCGCGAACTTGTTGAGAGTGGTCGTTGGATCGGCAAAACCATGTTCACTGCATTTGGCTATCCAGACAGCGTCCGAAGAAATAGCGGAGCGAATGGAATCTTTGCTGAGTACCCCGCGAACGAAGCCGTTTAATCTAGTCTGGTATGCCCGGGTATTCTTTCCGGGCGTCGCAGACGGCGCTTCGAGACCATTATACTCCGCTTCTGCCAATTTTGGACGCCCAGTATCCGCGAAGTTGTCACAGACAGATCGAGTCAGGGCATTATCCATGAAAATGTAGCCACCAAGATTTTGCGCGAGCGCTTGGATATCTTCATTTTTAATGTGTGCTCCCGGTTTACCATCCCTCTCAAGTTTTGCAATCATCCCGAAAATTTTGAATTTTGAGCTGTAGCCGCAGTACGCGTTTTTCCATCCGAGTTTTGACACTTTCTGACGATGCCCGCTAATGGTGCTGGCGAGGACATTCACGTTGACGCCAAGCGCGGTGATGAAGAAGGGAATATCTTCGTGATCCATATTTTCTGCGATTTTATCCGCACCTTTCAGGACACGTGTTCTGACTCCCTCATCCTGAGCAACGACACGGTGTAACCACATGGTCGTTTTGGCTCCAGGTTTGAATGTATCATTCCCGTTCCAGTCTCTTTCGGTGAGCTCCTCCGCGCGTTTTTGCAATTGCGGAAGAGTATTGTCATTGCTGGAGAAGTAATCGATGAAAGGAAATTTATTGAGAAGTCCAGCTTTTTCGCCTGCAAGTGCGCGGACTCTTTGCGGGGGAAGCAGTCCCGATGCAGCTCCCCGCACCAGATAGTAGAATTTCTCCTGCATCGTCATTTTCCCGTCACGCATGGCGAAGTGGATAATTTCCTCGTATTTGTGCGGACTGATTTCGATGGGTGGATGCCCACCACTTTCTTTCCAGATGGTGAGCATGTCCTTGAGCTGTCTGGCCAATTCGCCTTTTATGTTAGAGATGTCATCGGCCAGGGACGTATATTTCCCTTTGGCACTATCGAAAGCACTGTCGTTCTCCACCCGGGAGTGATCGTAGAATTCTTTCTCATCGGGCCATATGGCCGTGAGAATTTTTCGCAACCACTTATCACGGTCAACGTCTTTTTTCATCGCCTCGGCGGGAATTTTGTACCCTGATTCAGTCTCAATTGCTTGGATGAAATTTGGATCATTCCAGTCCATTTGGCCTTTGTGACAGAGCAAGGTGATGATGGCCTTCAACTGGTCTTTGGTGGGACTTCTGCCGAGCATCCCGAGCAATTCGTGCGGGTCACGCAGTTGTAGCGCATCTTCCCACTTCTTGGACGCCTCCTGCTCCGTGGATGTCTTCCGTCTCCGTGCATAGTGCTTGAGACGACTGGTGTATTTCCCCCATGGGAACGGCAAATCATCGGGAATCGCGCTTGTCAGGGCTTCTTCCACTTCGCTCGTCTTCCGTTCCTGTGCACGCGCGGATTCCGCCAACCAGTCCTCTTTCAAATCCTTGCAGATTTTTGCAATATCGCTGAGCGAAAGAAAATGAAGACGTGACCAGAAGGTGGAGGGGATTGTCGGTTGTGCGTACGTCGGGTCGAGAAGCTTGTCGCGTGCGTCCTTCATGTGATCGTGAATGTCATCCACCTCAGCCGCGATGATTCCAAGGTCGTTCGCGATCCGATCGGGTGGTAGTCCGGCCGGATGGTCGATCAGCTGTTGGAGATCTGACATGCGTTGACGCAATTTTCCATTCCCATCGAGGATGTCGTGGATTTCTCCGCCATACTCCGAATGCTCCATACCGAATGCTTCAATTTCCCTGATCTTTTTCTGTAACTCTCGAAATTGTGTCGCCGGATCAGCTGTTTCGCCTTGTTCAGGCGATGCAGTGGCTGCCCCTGGCACTCCGCCTGTTCGTGCAGCTGCCTCGTCATGCCCGTCCGTCTGCGCCTGCTCGTCGGCGGTCATGTGGAGGGCCAATCTGCTATACGGCACTTCGCTGCGCTTCTTCGCATAGAGTTCGTGCAGTTTTTTCTCCGCATCGCTCCGTGGTGACTTCTTGCCCGATTGCCATGATCGGTATTCCTCACCCAGTTCGTCGAGGACCATCCGTAAGCGTTCTTTCTTCGCTGACGGAGAATCCTTGCCTCCAAGCGATTCCAGCATGCCTGAGGCTTTCCAGCGCTCCTCAATGTGCCATTCCTTTTCTACCGCGAAGAGGAGATTCTCGAATTCGCTGCGTTCGCTGTCGTCTCCGCCGGGCTTCTCCGATGTCTCTGGGAAGAGCCATGTGAGCTCGTCGAAGAGCAGATTGGGGAAGATTGTTGTCTCCAAGATGTGTTTGATTGCATGGTTGAATTCATGCTGTTCGATCTCGCGTAACTTTTTCTGCAGCGCATCCGGTGTCATTGTCTGAAGAAGCGTGCCATTTGCGTACATTCTCCTATCGCGTGGCTGATAGCAGGCAATGGATGTGCCACCAGCGTCGTCGCACTTTTTCTTGTATTCCTCTAAATTATCTAATGGCTTCACCCCTGCTTCACGGATTTTTTTTAGCTCCTCGTAGCATTCTTCCAGTTTTTGCAGTTCTATGTCGATGTTTCTGCGCTCTCGACGAAGAGCTTCCGAGTGAGGATCTATTTTTTTCTTATCGACATCGAGAAGGATGCTTCCAATTGTCTTCAGACGATGACGAAGGTTGTCGATCTTCTCCTTCGTGCGAGTCGTCACGGCAGGTGTCCGCCCGTCATCTTTTCCGAGGAGTTCGACGAGAGGTGAGCTCACATCATTCAATGTTTCTTCTGCTCCATTGCACCATGTGAGAGTAACGGGATCATCGTTCAGCTTTTCCTCCGCCCTTGCTCTCTCAAGTGTATCGGGCCCTCCATGGCTCATCGAAGCGATGGCGATATCGATGCGCTCGCGTTCTTGCTCTGTGATAGCCGGCATCGTCGGTGATAATGCGTTGAGGCGCTTCTCGAGTTTTTCGAGGAAGTCCTTATCGGCGTCCTTCAGTTCTTTGCGCTGGATCAATTTTTGGACAAGATCTTTTCTTTCTTGAATCCATACCTGACGCTCACGGAATGTTTTGTCGACGTCGAGAGTGCTGAAATCTCCGCGTTCATACATCTGTAATTCCTGCGCGGATTCCGTTAGGAGACCGAGAAAGTTCTCCGTAGCGTCTGCGAACGATGGATTGTGAGAATCGGTGTCATCAATATCTTTCTGGAGCTCTTGGAGGTCCGCGACCTTATCAAGGAAATATGCGCGCTTGGTTCCATGTTTCCCTGCAGTGGCATTTTTCACTTTCCCGAGGGCTGATTCACATTTTTCCACCATCTGCTTAGTCCGTTCCTGCAGTTGGAGATAGAGATGCTCCCGCATCGTCGTACTGTGCTGCTTCAGTGACGCGAGATATTCCTGCCCCTGCCCCGGACCGTAGCCGGCAAGTTCTTCCATGGTGCGCTTCTTGCGCAAGGCATCGCGAGCATCCCAGACGCTATTGCGCTGGTCCTCATTCGGCAGTGCGTCCGCCGCATCGTTTCCGCCAGCTTCGTTCTTTTCGTCGTAATGCAATGCGGAGACGACGTCCAGGGAATGCAGCGCATAGGGCTTCAGCACGGCATTCGTTCGATGTTCTGCGATGCGGGTCAGTTCTTCGTACTGCTGGATCCTTCCGTCGATCGCGTAGAGCACCTTGATCGCTCTCGCCGGATCATGGAGGACGTCAGCAGCCAATTCATTGCCTGCACGTGCATCGCGCGATTCCAGCACCTCTTGCATCACATCCAGCATCTCGGGCGCGACAATCGCCATTTTCGACGTCGTAGCTTCTCTGTGTGCAGAGATTTCCTTGGAGTGTCCGCCCTGTCCCTCTCCGCCATGTACCTCAGGTTCACTCCCTTTGTCCTTACCGTTTTTGCCCTTCTTCGCAAACCCCACCTCCCGCCGCTCCCGGGTGGGAGAGTGCTTAGAAGCGAAGTGGCCGAACAGGAAGCGGGCCAACTGGTTCATAATTTACAGATGCGGAGGAGTGCGTCGACCGGGTATTCCTTTTGATCTTCCCGGATCGTGAGATATTGGCTTAGGGCAGCGCGAATCACAGTGGGGTCGATGTCCCCGGTCTGGATGCGGATGTTGCCTTTGAGGCGCTCTTTGCGAGTGATGTGGAGTTCGGTGTAGAGGGGCGTGGCAACCATCCAGAAGTCCTTGAACTCACTCCAGGGGATGAACGATCCCTTGAACTGCAGCCCGTCTGTTTCGATGCTGATCTCATGGACTGGCATCGGTTCGTGTCGGATCAGGAAGTACACACCGCCCACGAGCACGCTCACGAGTGCCACACTCCATGCGCCAGTCAGGATCCCGTAGAGCGACGCGACCGCAACGGCCGCACCGCCCACTTGGTACCAACGTGTGGAACGTTCGTAGTTGTAGTGGCTCGGCGCGGACCACGAGAGTGGCAGGCGTGGAGCCTCCGGGGAGGCCGGTGTGGGGGTGGATGTAGGTGTGTCCAAAATCCTTATATTATAGCCGAAAAACCGCATTTCCCCCATTCCCTGGAATTGCTGGACTGTCGAGAGTGTGGTGAAAAGGTATTATGAGTTTATGTCTGTGCTTAGCGGAAAACTCTGGTGGGCAATACTGGATTCGAACCAGTGACCTCCACAATGTCAATGTGGCGCTCTAACCAGCTGAGCTAATTGCCCACGGGGGAAGGAACTCTAACCATCAGCCTAGGCTGATAATTGCCCGTTTAGGCTGAAGAAGGGTATCAAGATCAACGCTGAGCAACAAGCAAAGTTGCGATGTTCCACGACCCCATGGAACCGGAAATACCCTTTCCCGAAGCGGAAAAATGCACTTCATGAAAAAGAAATATCAGAATCGATCTTCCGGAGGTCATTTGTGACGGTCACGCTAAGTTCATGCTCACGGTTCTCCTCGACTTCCTCTTTCCCCGCCGCTCCCTCACGGGGGATGAAGGGGACTTCATCACCGAGGCGGAACTACGGTCACTGCGGTCGACTCCCGTGATCGTGGGCACCAATGAACTCCGCGCGCGCGGCATGATGCACATCGACCGGATCGTTGCAGCTGCGGCGTACGATTCTGTACCCTTGCTCAAGAAGGCCGTGCAAATATTCAAGTACCGGAAGATCAAAAGTGTGGGAGAGACTCTAGGAAGTTTGGTGAGCGATACGTCTATGGTTCTTTTGCCTCGCGCGGCTCGGGATGCGGGAGAGGGGAGCCCCGTGCTTTGCCCCGTCCCACTCCATTGGGTCCGGAAATTTTCCCGCGGATTCAACCAGTCCGAAGTCCTTGCGTCGATCGTCGGATGGAGGAGGGGATGGGAAGTGCGGAATCTTTTGAAGAGAAATCGGTGGACCGGATCGCAGGTCGGACGAACAAGAAAAGAACGGCTTCACGGGGTAAAAGATGCATTTGAAATCGGGCTCGGGCTCGGATTCGGGCTCGGGCAGAAAAAAATTCCAGAACATGTGATCCTCGTTGATGATCTTTCCACGACAGGAGCGACGCTCGACGCATGTGCCGAGATTTTGAAAAAGTCGGGCGTGAAGACGGTCGAAGGACTCGTGATTGCATTGGGATAATTGTCATCCCGAGTAGTTCGTGGCGGAGCCGCGAGCGTATCGAGGGAGAGCACATTTTGAGTTCATCGCATTGCGCGATTTTCCTTTGTGGAAGGCAAGACAAAGTATGTGGAAAACTTTTTTCTTTTCCACAAGCACGTTAGGATCGCGATCTTGTGACTGTGCTGATTTCCGCACTGGCCTTCCTGCTGCTCCTGAGTTTTTTGGTGCTCATCCATGAGCTCGGACACTTCTTTGCGGCACGCAGCGTGGGGGTCGTGGTGGAGGAATTCGGTTTCGGATTGCCGCCGCGCATCCGCACGCTCTTCAAGAAGAGCGGCACGATATTTTCCCTCAATTGGATCCCGTTCGGCGGGTTTGTCCGCCTGCAGGGGGAGAACGCCGCATCGGAGCGCGAGCGTCGGACAAAGGGGAGCTTCGCGCACGCGACCATCCCCGCGCGCGTGATGATCCTGACCGCTGGCGTCTTCATGAACCTGCTGTTCTCCATGATCGTCTTCACGATCGGGTTTTCCCTGTGGCACTGGATTCCCACATACATCTCCGTCGACGAGATGAAGGAGGCGTCCACACGTGGCGAGATCACGCTCGCTCCGGGCGTGTACGTGGCGAGTGTCCAGGCGGGGGGCAGCGCGGCTGCGGTGAAAGTGCCGGCGCCGAGCACGCTGCTGAGCGTCGACGGCACGGCGGTGTACGTCCCCACGGACGTCGTCGATCTCCAAAAGGGGAAGAAGATCGTCACCTATACGCTGCGGCTCAATGAGGGAGGGGAGGAGCGCAAGATGGTCGTCCCCGTCCGCGAGGGCAAGACCGGGATCGAAATCGCATTCTCGCCGCACGTCACCTCGCCCACGCGTCCTCTTTCACAGGCGTTCATGCTCTCGTTACGGGAAGTGAAGGTGACGACGGTGCAGACAATCATCGGCATCTCACACCTCTTCAAGTCGCTCGCATGGCAGGGCCGAGTGCCCGAGGGCATCACCGGCATCGTCGGCATCGCGCAGCTCACACACAGCTCGGTGCAGGAAGGCTGGCTGTCGTACCTGCGCCTCATGGCCGTCCTCAGCTTGAGCCTGGCGATCCTCAACATCTTGCCGTTCCCGTCTCTGGACGGCGGCCGGCTGATCTTCGTCCTCATTGAGGCGATCGCGCACCGCCCCGCCCCGCGCAGGTTTGAGCTCATCACGAATACGGTCGGCTTCCTCATCCTGATCCTGCTGATCGTGCTGGTGACCTTCAATGACATCTGGAAATTATTCTGAGGATCTGCGGCGAGAAACGCCGCGCTGATTTCCCTAACCATCCAACTATTTAGCCATCCTTCCTTGTGAATCCAACCGCAACATTACCAGCCCCAGTGAACGCTCCCGCTTCCAGTGCGGACCTCTGGCTCGAGATTCTCAAGCTGATCGAGCCCAAGATTCAACGCGGACCGTTCATCACGTGGTTCAAGGATACGGCGGTGCTGGGCAGCGAGGAGGGGAGCCTGATTGTTGGCTTGCCCTTGCCAATGTTCCTGACATGGCACATGGAGCATTACCGCGTGATGACACTCGAAGCCGCACAGACGATCGATCCATCCATCCGGCAGGTCGTCTATACGGTCGACGTGGGGCTCAAGGATAACCGCGAGCGGAGCACCGACCTGCTCGAGCATTTCCCCGAAGTGAAGAAGCGCAAGATCGCGGGGCGCCAGGAAGTGCGGATGGCGGAAGGCATCGTCAGCAAGATCCTCAGCCCGCGCTACTCGCTCGAAAAATTCATCGTCGGGTCCAACAACCGCCTCGCGCACGCGGCGTGCATGGCCGTCTGCAGTCAGCCGGGCGGCAAGTACAACCCGCTCTTCCTCTACGGCGGCGTCGGACTGGGCAAGACGCACCTGCTGCAGGCCACGGGCAACAGCATCCTCAAGAACCATCCGCGCGCCACCGTCGTCTACACAACCAGTGAGGACTTCACGAACCAGGTGGTGGAGGCGATCCAGCACGGGAAGATGGAGCAGTTTAACCGCCGCTACCGCACGGTCGATGTGCTGATCATCGACGACATCCAGTTCATCGCGAACAAAGATCGCACGCAGGAAATTTTCTTCCATACGTTCAACACCCTGTACGAGGAGCGCAAGCAGATCATCATCTCGGCCGACCGCCCGCCGCAGGAACTGCAGCTGGAGGACCGGCTCACCTCGCGCTTCGCACGTGGCATGATCGCGGACGTCTCGGCACCGGATTACGAAACCCGCCTCGCGATCCTGCGCGACAAGGCCGCCGAGTACGAGATCTTCCTGGACCGCAGCGTCCTGGAGTTTATTGCCGAGCACGTTACCCGCAACGTCCGCGAACTCGAAGGCATCCTCACGCAGGCCGTGGCGCTGTACGAACTCGAACAGCGGATGCCCACCGTCCGCAGCATCGCCGAGATCATGGCGAAGCTCAGCATGGATCCGCTGCAGGACGAGGAGAAGGTCGGCTTCAACACACCACCCAAGCGCAAACCGACCTTCCAGGAAGTCATGGAAGCCGTCAGCCGCTACTACTCCGTCTCGATCCAGGACATGATTGGCGCGTCGCGCGTCCGCGAGATCCTCCTGCCCCGCCAGGTCGCGATGTTCCTGGGCAAGAAGCACCTCGGCATGAGCCAGGTCCGCATCGGTGAAGTCTTCGGCGGTCGCGACCACACGACTGTCCTGAACGCGCTCAAGAAGATGGAGGAGAAGATGCACCAAGATTCGCAGCTGCTCCGGGAAGTCCGGGCGATTGAGGTGGAGGTGGGGCTCGCCTGAGCGTGGAAGGGCCACCTACGGTGTCCCTCCCACGAACCCACCCTTCCCTATAAGGTGTCTCTCCAGCGGCGGGGCCCACGAGACCCGCCGCTTCGTGACGGCTACTTTTATAAGAATCCTTCTGATAGGCTTTTCTCATGTCTGAAAAGAAAGAACCAGCGGGCGATGCCCTCCATAACCTCCGCCACTCCCTCGCGCATGTGCTCGCGCAGGCGGTGACAAAGCTGTGGCCCGGGACGAAGCTGACCATCGGGCCGCCGATCGATTACGGGTGCTACTACGATTTCCTCTTTGAGACGCCGATTTCGGAGGAGGATTTTCCGAAGATCGAGAAGGAGATGAAGAAGATCATTCATCAGGGGCAGACGTTCCGGTGCGACGAGTTGGAGGCTGCGGATGCGAAGAAGTTTTGGAAGGAACAAAAGCAGCAGTTTAAAGTCGAATTGATCGAAGATCTGGAGAAGAACGAGAAGGTGAAGACCGTGACGAACTACGTGAACATCGGTCCGAAAGGGGAGGATGCGTTCACGGATCTCTGCCGCGGCGGACACGTCGAAAATACGAAGGAAATCCCCATCGACGGGTTCAAGATCATGACGCTGGCTGGCGCCTACTGGCGCGGCGATGAGAAGCGCGAGCAACTCACGCGCATATACGTTGCCGCGTTCCCCTCGAAAGCGGAACTCGACGAGTACCTTCGGATTCAGGAAGAGGCGCGCAAGCGCGACCACCGCAAACTCGGCAAGGAACTCGACCTCTTCACGTTCAGCGAACTCGTCGGGCCGGGACTTCCTTTATGGACGCCGCGCGGAACTCTCCTGAGGAACCTTCTCGACGGCTACGTGTGGGAACTGCGCAGCGCGAAGGGTTACGACCGTGTCACGATCCCGCACATCACGAAGAAGGAACTCTACGAGACGTCGGGACACTGGCAGAAGTTCCAGAACGACCTCTTCCACGTCCGCACGCGCGAGGGCCATGACTTCTGCATGAAGCCGATGAACTGCCCGCACCACACGCAGATCTTCGCGAGCCAGCAGCGCAGTTACCGCGATATGCCGCAGCGGTATGCGGAAACCACCACCTGCTACCGCGACGAACAGACCGGCGAACTCCACGGTCTTTCCCGTGTCCGCGCGTTCACGCAGGACGATGCGCACGTCTTCTGTCGTCCCGCACAGGCGAAGGAGGAAATCCTCAAAGTGTGGGAGATCGTTGACCAGTTCTACGCGACGGTCGGGTTCGGCAAACTCCGCGTACGCCTCTCGCTCCACGATCCCGCGAACTTCGAGAAGTATCTGGGCACACCCGAGATGTGGAAGCAGGCCGAGAGCGAACTGAGGAGTATCGCGACTGACCGCAAGGCAGACTTCTTTGAATCGCCCGGAGAAGCGGCGTTCTATGGCCCCAAGGTCGACTTCATCGCGAAGGATTCCATCGGGCGCGAGTGGCAGGTGGCGACGATCCAGCTCGATATCAACATGCCGGAACGCTTCGACCTCTTCTGCATCGATGAGAAAGGCAACCACGAGCGGTGTGTGATGATCCATGCGGCGATCATGGGATCGCTCGAACGCTTCCTCTCGATCTTCATTGAGCACCATGCGGGGCTCTTCCCGCTGTGGGTCGCGCCGGTGCAGGTGGGGATCATCCCGGTGGCCGGTACGCACGAGGACGCCGCGCACGCACTCGAATCGCAACTCAAGGCGCAAGGCATCCGCACACGGTTCTTCGGCTCCGAAGATTCCCTCGGCAAGCGCATCCGGGACGGGGAAATGTGGAAGGTTCCCTATCTCTTGGTGATGGGGGATAAAGAGATTGAAGCGAAGAGCGTGACGGTGCGGAACGTCAAAACGAAGAAGCAGGTGACGGTGTCGATCGATGAATTTGTGCAGAAGACGGTGGCGGATGTCACGTCACGGGCGCTGGAGGCGTCGATTGGGTAATGGTGCTTAGCAGCGCCCCTTCGTGGGCGCGGGATTGTCCGTGATTGCCGCAGCCACGAAGGGCTGCTGCTGGTTCATATATTTGCTATGCTTGCCGCATGTTTCAAGCTTTCGAAGTCGGCCCGTTTCTCCTGTGGACCCGTCTCATCTTCATCCTCCTCGGGATCTGGCTGAGCGCGGAATTCTTCCTGCGGATTTCGGAGAGCGCGAGCCTGTCGCTGCAGCACTTCCGCGACCATGGCCTGTCATACGTCGTCGCATTCGTTCTGGGCGGGCGCGCTACGGCGATCCTGGCCGATTACCGCGGCTACGTTAGCGACCCGCTGTACGCCCTGTACCTCAACGACGGGAACTTCAGCTACTTGGGCGGCGCTATCGGTATCGGGGTGGTGCTCTACTTCGCTACGAGGGGTCATCGGACTACGTTTCTCCAGTGGCTCGATTCGCTGTTGCCGGCCGCCACGCTGGGCCTCGTCTTCTCATGGCTCGGGTCGTTCTTCGCCGGTGACGCCTATGGCAAGCCGACGGACATGTTCTGGGGCGTCATCTACGACTCCGCGTCCGTTCGCTACACGATCCCGCTGCATCCTGTGCAGGTCTACTACGCGCTGTTCTACTTCTTCCTGACGTTCCTGCTGCTCATCATCCGCAAGCGCTCCAAGCGCGTGGGGACCGAGACGCTGTTCGGCATCGCGATCGCGTGCATCGGCACGTTTGTCCTGGAATCCTACCGCGGCGACTTCAGCATCCCGATCTTCGCGACTATTCTCGATTTCAGCGTGCTCACGTTCCTCTTCATCAGTCTGGGTGTGTTCGCGCTCATCGAGCACCGCATTAACAAAACTGTTTCGCTGGGCTACGAGCTCCTGCTGCTTGCTTCCACCGTCGGCTACATGTTCGCGCGTCCTCACCTGGATTTTGAGCCGTTCGAGCTGCGTCTCAGCCAGATGCTCGCCGTGTTGGCGTTGCTCGTGACGGTCGTGTACGTTGTGATCGAGCGGCGTCGTCATCCGTACTTTTAACTATGCAATTCTTCCTCTCCCTCATCACCGATAACCCTGCGATCCGCATGGTCCAGCTGGCCGTGCTCGGCGCAGCGGCTCTCGCGATCTACCTAGTGTTCTACACGACGCGTGACATTCTCCTGCGTACCAAGTCGTTCCTGTACCAGATCACTTCCATCCTGCTGGTCGCCGGATTTCCGATCGCCGGATTCCTCGCGTACCTCCTGATTCGCCCTGCCTCCACCGTCCGCCAGCGCGATATGGAAGCGACCCTGAAGAAGCTGGTTGAGGAGAAGGCAGAGGGATTGATCGCCAAGGAAGCCCACAAAACGACTTTCAATGCCCCAAATACCGCACCTGTCGAACAGCCGGAAGAAATTGCGGTTCCCTAATCCTGCCTCTACCATCCGTCTCCCATGAGCAAACTCCTCACCTACATCTTCTACCCCAACCCCGGTCAGTTCACGTATGCGAGTGCCGAGATCCAGGTTGGCCTCGCGCTCTGCGCCGCCCTCGTTCTGTCGTCGTTCGGCGTGCGGATGTGGCGTGCACGCCTCACGAATTCGGTTACCAAGAAGCTCAGCCGCGCGTGGTCGTCGGTCCTGTTCTGGTTTGGGGTCGTCGGCATCGTCCTGCTCATCGCGCGCGTCGAGAAGATCCAGTTCTTCGCAATGCGCTTCGCGTGGGTCCTCTGGGGCATCGCGTTCCTGCTCATCCTCTTCCTGCAGTACAAGGTCTACCGCGCTCGCCACTACGAAGTGATGCCCCGCGCTGCGACACCCGACGATCCGCGGGCGAAGTACTTGCCAGGGAAGAAAAAGTAATGAGAAGCGCCCCGGAGTTTATCCCGAGCGGTGCCGAGGGGCGGGCGCGGCAATTGCGCATCCCGCGGCCACGAAGGGCCGCTGCTGGTTACATGATTTGACAGCGTCCAGTGTCTAGAAGACTATACTTCACTATGCCTCTCAAGCATCTCACAGAGACCGTCCTCGTCGTCTTGCTCGCACTCGTGACGATTGCGACAGGCATTATCGTCTCCACGTTGCCGCACATCCCCGCGGGATTCTTCCCGTGGGTCGCCACGTTTATCTCGGCCGTCATCTACCCTGCGCTCGTCTACCCGATTCTGAAGAACAACCGCGCCGACAACTCGTTCCGCGCGCTGCACTTCGCCCCGGTCACGATCACGCTGATGTGGATGTTCATCGAGATTGCGCTCCTCAAGGAGCCGCGGTTGCAATTGGTCGCGAGTGCCTACACGTGGGGCTTCTCCACGCCCGCCGTGGCCGCCACGTTCATCCTGATCTCCGTCTTCTGCCTGCAAGTCATCCGCCGCCGCGAGGCGCGCTTGGGCTTCCTGGTGGTCCTCTTTACGCCATTCCTTGCTGGCGCCGTCGCCAGCGAATCGTCCATGCATTGGGACGCTCGGCTCGCATCGCTCCTCTGGAAGACCCCGGTGGAGATCGCGATGGTGCCGTCCGGTACCACCAGTTCCGCACCCAGCTCCAAGGGCGAGAAGAACCTCGCATCGTCCTCCGTCGCAGAGGAAGAGCAGTGGCGCGAAAAGCTGCGCACCGTGGAGGAGGGGACGGTCCACTCTGTCAGTTCCGCGATGGCCAGCGTGAAGGGCCCTAAACAGGGTCTCACAGCGGCCGTCGGCCTCGCCGGTAAAGCCCTGGGCAGCGAAGGCACCAGCCACAGCACTCCCCGCACGCACTTGCCCAAGGCGGGAGGGGAGATGGAAGCGATCGGAATCTTTGTCTTGGCGGCTTTTGCGGCAACACTTCATAAGAGGGCACGCATGGCGGTCTAATGAAAAGTTAAAAATTAAAAGTGAAAAAATACCGCAAGCCATTTTTCATTTTTCACTATTCATTTTTCACTCCTGTATACTCGTTCCATGACTTGTATTGTGTCATTGCGTTCACGCCAGATATTAGATTCCCGAGGGACGCCGACCATCGAGGTCGACTGCACGCTTGATGATGGTTCTTTCGGCCGTGCCTCCGTCCCGTCCGGCGTGTCGGCCGGAGTCCATGAGGCGCTGGAGCTGAGGGACGGCGATAAGAAATACTTCGGCGGCAAATCGGTGTTCAAGGCCGTCGCCAATGTGAACTCGACGATCGCCAAGAAGCTCAAGGGCCAGGCGGTCGCGGACCACCGGACAATTGATCAAATGCTTCTTGATCTTGATGGAACTCCAAACAAAGCCAAGCTCGGCGCTAATGCCATCCTCGGCGTCTCCATGGCTGTGTGTCGCGCGCGGGCCGTCAGCGAGAAATTGCCGCTCTGGAAGTCCCTCGCGCAGCAATATGACTATGCGAAGCCCGGTGCTATGCCGGTGCCGCTGATGGTCTTTATAGAAGGAGGAGTCCATTCCGATGCTGGCCTCTCGTTCCAGGAATTCATGGTTGTCCCGGATGGCTTCAAAACCTTCTCGGACGCGATGCGCGCGGCGGCGGAGACGTTCCAGACGCTCAAGACGTTATTGAAGGATGCCAAGCAGGTCATTTCGGTCGGCGACGAAGGAGCGTTCGCGCCTCATGTGAAGGACGCTCGCGCTGCGCTGCGGTTTCTCACCGATGCGATCGAGTCTGCCGGATACGCGGGCAAGATTCGCCTGGCCCTGGATGCCGCCGCGTCGGAGTTCCACGACAAAGGGAAATACTCCGTCGATGGAGTCTCGCTGACCACAGAGGGGGTCGTCGCCTATTTCGAGAAACTCTCGTCGGAATACCCCATTGTGAGCATTGAAGACAGTCATGCGGAGGACGATTGGGAGGGGTTCGTGATGATGCAGAAGAAACTGGGCAAGAAGCTGCAGCTCGTCGGCGATGATCTCCTCGTGACGAACACCAAGCGCATCCAGGAGGCAGTCGAGAAGAAGGCCATCAACGCGGTGCTGATCAAAGTGAACCAAATCGGTAGCGTCAGTGAAACGGTCGATGCCATCGAGCTCACCCGCAAACAGAACTGGAAGCCGGTCGTGAGCCACAGAGGAGGGGACACCGACGACACCTTCATCGCGCATCTTGCCGTGGGCCTCGGCACCGGACAGATCAAGACCGGCGGGCTCAGCCGGGCGGAACGCGTTTCCAAATACAATGAACTGCTTCGGATTGAGGAAGAGCTTGGGAAGAAGGCGGTGTATACGACTCCTTTCTAGCCCTTCGCTTCGCTCCCGCCTTTGCCGTCGGGCTACGGACGGGCAGGCAGGGTAGGCTGGGATACCATAGCTCAGGCGCATCTTTTGGCTTATCATCCCCCCAACCGGGACGTAGCTCAGTTGGCTAGAGCGCTTGCATGGGGTGCAAGAGGTCGCAGGTTCAAGTCCTGTCGTCCCGACCAAACCTTTGAAAAGAAACATG